>JAMCWG010000110.1 GCA_023475235.1 Chloroflexota bacterium | reverse complement strand
GGGCGGCGAAGCTCGGGGCTGGAGGTCATGGGTCAGGCAGTAGGGGTTGCTTCGGCCCGCTCCGGCTTCGTTTTTGCGGCCCTCCTCAGCACCCACACCACCAAAGCGGCGCTGATCAGGTCCCCAATGAAGTAGGTGGCGCTTACGGTCCATCCCGCGCCCACCGCTCCCATCGATCCGACCAGCACCCAGCCGCCCGCCACCATCACCACCGCAGGAATCACCTTCGATGCAATGGCGAGCTCCATGATCCCGAGCACCTGATAGAGCGGCCCGAGCCCCACGCCGAAGCCCAGCAACGCGCAGCGCAGCCCCAGGGCGTAGATGACCACCAGAGCGGCCTGGTACTCCGGCCGGTAGATTCGCAGGATGAAGGGCGCAGCCAGCACCAGGGGAATCGTCATCCCAGCGGAGATGGCCAGGGCCCCCAGGGTCACCTGCACCAGCGCCCGGCTCAGCTTGGCGGGGCCAAACCGTGCGTGGACCTCGGCCAGCTTCGCGTACAGGTTGCGGGATATGGGCGCCATCGGCACGGCCAGCGCCGTCATGGTGAGGTTGCTCGCGACCCGGAAGTAGGCCACCTCGGCGTCGCTAGCCAGCCGGCCGAGCAACAGCGTCGGCGCCAGGGAGATCAGGTTGGCGAAGTTCTTATCCACGCTCACCAGGGCGCTGAAAGCGAAGTAGCGGCGGAACGGCACCGACGGTGCGGCGCGCAGGATCTCCCTCAGAGAGGGGAAGGCCGGCATGCGGCGCAGGGTCGACCGATACAGCAGCAGCGCGGCCGCCGAGGTGAAAACCGGCGCCACCGCCACGGAGTACAGCAGTTCGTTGATTCCTCCGCCCAGAGCCACCACCCCCAGGTTCAGCAGGTTGGTGCCCATCAGCGCCCCGTTCTCCAGCAACGTCAGGCGCGCTACCTGGCGGCTGCTCTGTAGCGCGAGCACCACCATGTTGAACAGCACCATCAAGGGCGGCGTGATGAACAGGATGCGGGAGAGGCTCCCGATCCGCGGATCGTCCAGGATCGCCGCGCCCAGGTAAGTGCCGCCGAGAATCCCGATGGCGGACTCGACCAGCGCAACGACGAGCCCGACCTTCAGGAAATACCCCATCAGGGCGAGCACCTCCCCACGATCGTTGCGGCTGTTGGCGGCCGCAAGAGGGGTGATAAGCGCCTGACCGACGGCTAGGTTCGCCAGCATCGTCACCAGAGACAGCAGCGAGCTGGCCTGGTAGTAGACTCCGAAGGGGGAGGGGCCGAGCAGGTTGGCGATGATCACGGAGGTGATGGTCTGCAGCCCCATGGTGGCGAAGCTGCCGGCTTGCAGAGTGAGCACCTCGCGCGCGAAGCGTCGACTCAGCAGTCTCTTGGGGGCTTCTATCAAGAGGAACATCGACCGCAAGCGTCCTTTGGCTGTAGGCTGGAGCGCACGCTATAATAGCATGACCTAATCTGCCCCATCGGAGCCGACGGGAGCGCGCCAAACCATGAAGGTTCTCACTCTCAGCGACTACTATCCCCCCAACACCCGCGGCGGCGCCGACATCGCCGCGGAAAGATTGTCGGCCGAGCTCGCCCGCCAGGGACATTCGGTCTCCGTCCTGACTACCGTGGCGGACAAGTCCCAGGCCGTCAGCGATACCGTCCGTGGCGTCCAGGTGCGGCGTATCGTCTCCCATTATCCGGCCAAGCTGCGCAACTACATGGCGGTGTACAATCCGATGGTCCTTGGCAATGTGGCCGACAAGATCGCTGAATTCCGGCCCGACGTCGTTCACGCCCACAACATCCACACCCACCTCTCGTTCCATACGCTCCTGGTCGCGCGCCGGGCGGGGATGCCGGTCGTATTGACGGCTCACGACCACCAACTGTTCTGTTGCGGCAAGTTCGATTGCTCAGATCCATCGAAAGCCGTCAAGGTGCCGGCCTCCCAGTGCGCCCGCTGCCAGAGACTCCGCTACTTTCCCTTGCGAAATCGGCTGATCCAGCGCGCTCTCCGTCGGTCGGGCGCGCGGGTGCTGGCCGTGAGCAACGCCCTACGCGACGACCTGGTGGCCAACGGCACCGACCCGGCGGTGGTCGGCGTGGTCCATAACGGCATCGATCCGGCCTCCATGGAGGTGAGCCCGGAGCACGTCCAGGGCTTCGCTCGGCGCCATGCCCTGGAGGGCAAAAAGGTCGTGCTCTTCGGCGGGCGGGTGAGCCACGCCAAGGGGATCGACCAGGCCGTCGCGGCCCTCGGCAAGCTCCCCAGAGATCTCAACTTCGTCTTCATGGTGCTGGGCAGCTCCGAGGACTACGTATCCTACATCCTGCAACTGGGCCACCGGCTGAGTGTCGAGGATCGAACGGTCTTCCTTCCCTGGATGTCGGGCGAGGACCTGAAGGCAGCCTTCTCCCTCAGCTCAGTCTGCCTGACCCCTTCTCTCTACCGAGAGCCTTTCAACCTGATCAACATCGAGGCCATGGCGCTGCGTAAGCCGGTCATCACCACCTGCTTCGGCGGCCCCCCCGAGGTGGTCGTGGACGGGGTAACCGGCTACGTGCTGGACCCGAGGGACGTCGATAAGATGTCCGCGCGCCTGCTGGAACTGCTCACGGACGACGCGAAGGCCCGGTCCATGGGCGAGGCGGGCTACGCGAGGGTAGCCGAGAATTTCACCGTCGGCCATCAGGCCGGCAAGGTGCTGGCGGCCTACGAGGAAGCGCTGAGCCGCCGATCGTGACGGGGCGACCAGGGGATGAGCGAGACGGGG
>JAMCWG010000196.1:40104-52991 GCA_023475235.1 Chloroflexota bacterium | reverse complement strand
CTTGTGTGATGAGGTACTGTAGACGTGAATGCGAGGGGGCGGCGAAACTGCAATAAGGGAAAGGTGTGAGGATAGTGGGATAGAGAGGTAGGGTGTTGTCATGTTATACGGGAATGGTGGTGAGGGATGGAGTGGGGGAGGGGGGCTTGAAGGGTGAGGGAGAATCTGTGGTTTGGAGGAGTGGGGCGCGCGCGGGGGATTCGCGAGTATGGGTTATTGGTGGCGGGTGGTAGGTGAAGGCGGAGCGGGTGGATATGGGGTTGTGATGTTGTGTAGGAGAAGAGCTGTACGGTTGTGAGGATGGAGGGCTGTGGTGTGGCGGGGGATCTTGGCGGCGGAGGTATGGTTGTTTTGGGGTTGTGCTATGCGTGGCGGAGGACGGGACGGAAGGCAAAGAGGGTGGCCGCGGCAAGGGTGAGAATGGAGGCGCCGATCGCGACGGTGAGCGGGGCGCCGATGGTGTCGGCCAGGGCGCCAATTGGGAGGGCTGCGAGGGGTTGGACGCCCCAGCACATTAAATAGACGCTCATAACGCGGCCGCGGACGTTGGAGAGGGAGTTGGTCATTATCAGTGTGTTGTTGGTGGCGCTGAAGGTGATATTGGCGACGCCGGTGAGGGCGAGGAGGAGGAGCGAGAGCTCGAAGGAGCGGGCCTGGGTGAAGAGGAATAGCATCACGCCGAAGGCGGCGGCGGCGGCGAGGTCGAGTCTGCCTTTGTGCTTGAAGTCGCCGAGAGAGGCGACGAACAGGGAGCCTAGCAGGCCGCCGATGCCGACGGCGGAGAGAAGATAGCCGAGACCGGCGGGGCCGGTGTCGAGGACGCTGACGGCGAATACCGGCATCAGGACTTGATATTGCATCGCGAAGAGCACTGAGAACAGCTCGAGGGCGATGAGCGTTGGAATGACTGGATTCTTGGCAATATACGACGCGCCCACGGTGAGCTCACGCAGGAACGGCACGCCGGCCGTCTTGGGCCGCGCTGGCCGCGGCGTGACCAGCGATAGGGTGACCATGGCCACGATGTACAGGAGGGTCATCACTGCGTATACGCCGGCCACGTCGATGATGCCGATGAACAGGCCGGCGGCACCGGGCATCATCACCCTGGTGAGGTTCATACCGGTCGAGTTGAGGGCTATGGCGTTCATCAGGTCTTTCTCGGGGGCCAGTTCGGCGATGAATGCCTGGCGGGCGGGCATATTAAAGGCGAAGATCGTGCCCTTGAGAGCGCTGGCGGCCATCAGGTGCCAGACTTCTATGAGCTCGGTGGCGATGAGCACGGCGATGGTGCTGGAGATGACGGCCAGGAAGAGCTGGGTCATCATCAGCAGGCGGCGCTTGTCGACGCGGTCAGCCGCCACGCCGCCGAGCGGTGAGAGGGCCAGCAAGGGGAGCCCAATGGCGAACGTGACGGCGCCGAGGGCCACTGCCGACTCGGTCATCTCGTAGACCAGCCAGCCCTGGGCCACCGTCTGCATCTGCATCGCGCTGTAGAAGGCAAGGAGGCCCATCCAGAAGTAGCGGTAATCGCGCCCGCTCAGAGCGGCGAAGGTGCGACGCCAGCCTTTCGCTTCCGGGCGTTCGGGGAGTGGGATGCCCTCGCTTGCAGGTACCGATCGAGCCATCGGCACAATTCCCCCTGTAACCTGAGTATAGTGGTGATAGGACGGCCGTGTCAAAATCGTCTAACCTTGTGGGTGCAAGTTTACTGTCGCGGGAAAGAGGCGGGCCGGGAACTGCAACTTTCCCATAAAACTTGACCCCCAGTGGATGCGATGGTATAGTCTTGAGTGCTTTGGCGAATTCTCGCCTCACAGATTGGTCTGGCGGCGATAATCGGGAGATGTGTTTGTGATCGAGGTTCAAGGCCTCACCAAGTATTACGGGACAAAGCTGGCCATCCAAAATGTCAACTTCCGCGTGGAGAAAGGGGAGATTCTGGGCTTCGTCGGCCCCAACGCTGCAGGCAAGACCACGACCATGCGGATCATCACCGGGTATATGCCGGCTTCGAGTGGCACGGCCAAGGTGGATGGGTACGATGTGCTGAGCCACTCGTTGGAGGTGCGCAAGCGGATCGGTTACCTGCCTGAGACCGTTCCTCTCTATCCGGAGATGACAGTCCGCGGCTACCTGGAGTTCCAGGCTAATATCAAAGACATCCCGTCGAAGCGCCGCAAGGCACGCATCGACGAAGTGGTCCAGGTCTGTGGCCTGGTCCGAGTGCAGCGTAGCCAGTGCGGCAAGCTGTCCAAGGGCTTTCGCCAGCGCGTGGGCCTAGCCCAGGCCATCCTTGCCGACCCACCGGTCCTGATCCTCGACGAGCCCACCATCGGCCTGGACCCCGGCCAGCGGGTGGATATCCGTCAGTTCATCAAGCAATTGGCCGGGAGCCATTCCATTATTCTCTCTACCCACATCCTGCCAGATGTAGAAATGACGTGCAGTCGGGTCCTCATCATCAACGAGGGGCACATCGTTGCCTCCGATACGCCCGAGAACCTGACAAACCGGGTGCGAGGGTCCGATCAGCTCGAGCTCGAAATCCGGGGTCCCGCCTCGGAGATAGTGCGGACCATCAAGGCCATTCCCGGTGTCAGAGATGCCCAGCATCTCGACGGGCAGCGCTACAAGGTAGATACCAATCTGGGTAGCGATTTGCGGGAGGTCTTGGCAGCCACCGTAGTGGGCAAAGGCTGGGGCCTTCGCCGACTCCAGCGCAGCAGCATGAGCCTGGAGGATATCTTCAGTAGACTAGTCACGAAGGAGGCTTAGGCGGCTTTATGCGGAACACGCTAGCCATCCTCCAAAAGGAAATCTGGTACTTCGCCGTTACACCCGGCTCCTACGTCACTGCCGCCGCTTTCCTGGTTCTAACCGGAGCCGTGTTTGCCCAATTGTTGATGCGGACGCAGGCCGACAGCGTGCCCATATATCCCCTGTTTGTCGGACTCTACGGCATCGTCTCGGCGTTCCTGGGCGTGGTATTTGGCCCCATCATCAGTATGCGGATGCTGTCCGAGGAGGCCCGCAGCGGCACTATCGAGCAATTGCTCACAATGCCCATTCGAGACATCGAGGTGGTGATAGGCAAGTTCCTGGCCGCCTTCGTCTTCATGGGGGCAATGGTCACGATGACCTTGTTCTATCCGCTGGCGATACAGCTTTTCGGCAACCCGGACTGGGGACCGATACTGGGCACCTACATCGGGATGTTACTGGTGGGTGCCGCTAGCCTCTCGATAGGGTTGCTGACCTCGTCGTTCACCCAGAATCAGATCGTCGCCGCGGTCATATCGCTGGTGGCGCTCCTGTTCCTGTGGCTGCTCGACGCCCTCGCCACCTTGTTCGCGCCGCCCCTCTTTAACCTGGTGGCGTTTATGTCTGCCGCCAGCCATATGAGCGAATTCACGAAGGGCGTCATTGATAGCCGTGACGTCATCTATTACTTGAGCGTGGTGGCAATTGCCCTGTTCCTCACTACACGCTCATTGGAGGCCCGCCGATGGAGGTAGCAGTGAAGGCCAAAGCTCCCTGGCGGCGATGGCTGTCCTTAGCCCTTGGCGTTGTGGGCGTGGGTCTGGTGATAGGCACACCAGTCCTCTGGCTCTATCGCCACACCTTCGATCATTGGGCCGAGTCGGCGCTGATGGCCGGCTTCGCTCTCATTCTTTACTTCTTGTACGAGAACCGCGTCGGCGTGGCCCGGGCTCTTGGTGGCCGGGTCGCCAGGTACGGCACCAACACCACCGTTATGATCGTGATGTTCGTCGCCATTGTGCTGTTCATCAATCTTCTCGCCGCCCTGAACGTCCAGCGCCTCGACCTCACCGCCAACAAGGCCTTCACGCTGTCGCCGCAGACGCTGACCGTGCTGAGCCGCATTCCGTCCCCGCTCCAGATAACCGTCTTCCTGCCAGGTCTGGAGGGCAAGGGGCCTATCGAGGACGTCTTGAAAGAATATGCGCGCCAGTCCGACAAGGTCAATTACCGCTTCATCGACATGACGCAGGAGCCGGGCCTGGCGAAGCAGTACAAGATACAGAGCCCGACCATCGTGGTCGAGCACGAGGGCAGCCGCAAGGACATCTACACCTGGGACGAGCAGCCGCTCACCAGCGCCATCCTCACCGTCATCACCAAGAAGCCGAAGAAGGTGTACCTGACAACCGGCCATCGTGAGCTGGACCCGAACAACACCGACGCTGACGGCGGTGCTGCCCTGAAGCAGATCCTGGAGAACGAGGCGTATCAGGTCGAGACCCTCAACCTGGCCGTCGTAGACAAGATCCCGGCCGATGCATCGGTGGTCGTGCTGGCCGGCCCCAAAGACCCCATTCCCGAGCAGCAGATGTGGGTCCTCGAGTCGTACATTTCCTACGGCGGCAAGGTCCTGATGCTGACCGATCCGGGCAGCCAGGATGAGAATATGAAGAACATGCTCTCCCGTTGGGGACTGGAGGCAGGCAAAGGCACGGTGGTTGAGGCGGCTACCCCGTTCCTGGGTGATCCGCTGACGCCGGTGGTCTATCAGTACCCGTTCAGTCTGATAACCAAGGACCTGGGGGAGACCGTATTTCCTAATTCCACTTCAATCACGGTCAGTAAGAACCTACCGGCCTGGCTACAAGCGCAGCCGCTCATCTTCACCAGCGACCGTTCCTGGCTGAAAACGAAGGAGGGCGCGGAGAAGCTGAGCAAAGACCAGCTCAACTACGAAGAAGGCAAGGACGTGCGAGGCCCGCTGTCGATAGCGGCCGTCGTGATGGGACAGCTTGAGCTGGGCGCCGAGCAAAAGACCCGGATGGTAGTGGTGGGCAACTCCACGTTCGCCACCAACCGCTATCTGGCTACCTTCTCCGGAAACCGTGACTTCATCGCCAACTCCGTGAACTGGCTGGCCGAGGAGGAGGAGCTGATCACTATTCGAGCCAATCCTCCGGAGGACAGGGCCTTCATACTGGACCCGATGGAGAACTTGATCCTGATGGGCTCGTCTGTCATCGGCCTGCCGCTCCTGGTGCTGCTGGCTGGTGGCGCAGTATGGTGGGTTAGGAGGTAGCACGTGAGTTTCCGCACCACTGTTGCCCTGGTAGTCATCTTTGCCCTGCTGGTGGGCGGATTCTGGTGGTTCGAGATAGGCCCCGGAAAGAGCGGCGGGGGCGGCCTTCCCAAAGTGGTAGAAGCGGACCCTCTCAGCATCCAGCGGATCGAAATCGTGCAGGGGGACAAGAAAGTAGTCTACCAGAAGTCGTTCCTCAAGATCTGGGAGATGCAGGAGCCGCGCTACAATGTCGTTGACTCTCGGGTCATCGAGGTGGCGACGGTGCTGCTATCGTCCCTGCAGGCGCCGGAGCTGAAGAATCCCGGCCCTAACCTGGCCGAGTACGGCTTGCAGCCGCCACAGTTCACGGTCCGCATCACGTACGCTGACAACACCACCGTGACGTTGCTGTTCGGTAACAAAACGCCGGATGGCCAGGGGTACTACCTCAAGAAAGAAGGAGAGGACAAGATATTCGTGGTGCCCGTCCAGATCGGCGACCCGGTCCTCGATCTCTTCCGCTCGCCGCCCGTGACGCCGACCCCGACGCCGACCCGCACCGAGACGCCGTGGCCGGCCGGCCTCCCGACGCAGACGGTGACACCCACCTGGACGCCGTGGCCCACGCTCACCCCGACGCCGTACCGGCCGTCGACGGCCACGCCCACGGAAACACCGACGCTGACGCCTCTGCCGCGGGCCACGCTGGTCATCGGGACGCCGACACCGACGCCGACCCCGGCAAGCCGCTAATGCCCGGGGCCAAGAACGATGGGCGAACGCTGCTCGCGGTGTTCGCCCATCCCGACGATGAGACTTTCGCTACCGGCGGTACGCTCTCCCGCTACGCTGCCGAGGGCGTACGCGTGGTCGAGGTCTGTGCCACGCGCGGCGAAAAGGGCCAGACGGGCGATCCCCCGTTAGTCGATCAAGCCGGCCTGGGCGCGTGGCGAGAAAAGGAGCTTCACTGCGCCGCGCAGGCCATCGGCATCGAGGAGCTGACGTTCCTCGGCTGCATAGATGGCGAGCTGTCGCAGTGCGGCCGAGAGCGCGTGCTGGCCGACATCGTGCGGGCCGTGCGGCGATACCGGCCGCAGGTGGTGCTCAGCTTCGGCTCGGACGGGACCTCTGCCCACCCTGACCACAAGGCTATCAGCGCCCTGGCCACCGATGCGTTCCTGGCCGCTCCTGACGAGAAGCGGTTCCCGGAGCAATTGCAGGATGGCCTGGCCCCCTGGTCGCCCAGCAAGCTGTACTACACCGCCGTCCGGCGAAGCCTGGCCGAGGCGCGCGGCTTTCCTCTGGCCGGGGTGCACGATTGGCTGGTCTCCACCGTGGTGGACATCTCTCGCTACGTGGACCGCAAAAGACGGGCCTTTCAGTGCCATCGGACCCAGGCCAAGGACTATGCGCGCTTCGTCCGGCTGAACGACGGCCTGATCCCAACGACCGAGGCATTCCGGCTGGCCATCTCCCGCGTCGGCCCCATCGACGTTCAGGAAAACGACCTGTTCGCCGGCATCTCATAGGCGTCGCTCTGCCGCCGCTCGTCACGGCGACGGGCACGCAACAGCAGCGAGGGGTCACCGTTGGGCGACCCCTCGCTGCTGGGGCAAAAAGGAGCTTGCCTATAACGCCCGGCCGTTGCCCCTGAAGCGGCCCGGGCCCATCCGGAAGCCCGGATGCGGGTTGTTAGGAGCCTGCTGGCCCTGCCAATGCTGCCGGCCGGCGCCCGGATTGAAGTCCTGCGGCAGCACGATTATCCGCTGAGCCTGCAGGTTGTTGTTTGTCCGCGTTGCCCGGACCAACACCTTGGTGCCCGGTGTAAGAGCGTCCCTAGTGAGGTCCTTGCCGTTCGGCTGCTCGATGATCGTTTGATCGGTCAGCGTGACCGTCTGCTGGTTGCCATTCAGTTGCTTGACGGTCAGCGTGTTGCCGTTCAGGCTCACTACCTCGCCGTAGCCGATGCCGAGACGGCCGGCCAGCGGGCGCCTTGCAGTTGTCGCAGGCACGGTCTTGCTCCCGTCGAACACGAACTTGGCGGCTAGCTTGCCGTCGGCACCCTTCGTGCCGGCTGCCGAGAGCCTCGTGTTGACCTTTATGGCGTCAAGCCCGGCCTCCTTGCCGCCCACAAAGATCCAGGCGTCTGGATCCACCACGATGACTGTCGTTTGACCCTGGCGGTTCTTCACAGTGATCTCGCTGCCCGACACGTTGCTCACCACGCCGGTCGCGATCTCGTGTCCGGTGGCCGCGGCGACCTTCGCCACGAGAGGTGCGCCCCGTGTGAGCACGAGGTCACCGCCTATTCCCAGCACCAGCGCTGCCACTGCCAGCAGGACTACCAGGACCTTCCCGCTCCATTTAATCCCCATTATTCCCATTTGTGCATGTCTCCTTGTGCTTATCTCCTCGCACTTGTCTTTTTAGTACGCCAGTCTGTCCCATGACCAGGCTTATTACCTAAGCTTCGAGTGTCCCCAAGCTCCACTCCTCGCCACTGCCAAATCGTGTGTACAGCAGCGCTCCAAACCCTATTGCCGCGGCGATCCCCACGGCTGCCCAGCCAGCGTAGGGAATGCTGCTCACCAGGAAAAGCAGCACCACTCCCACCAGCAACTCCATCAACGCCGATGACCCTTCGATGTGTCCCCAGCGAGTGATGACCTGACCAATCCATAGCTCAACTGCGACGAGGCCCAACAACGTGGCCAGCAGAAGGGCCGGCAACACCAGCAAAAGCAGGACGATGGTAGTGAAGTTGAGGAAGAGAAGCGTGACCAATAGTCCTAGCGTTGCATACGCGATTAATCCCAGCAATAAGAACCACAGGCTCCGGCGTGGCTGGCGGCGCAAGGCGTCACTCACCGTCTTCAGTTGCCGTGGGAATACGAAGCTGGTGACGAAGGAAGAGATAAGCAGAATGCCGAAGGATGTGGCATACCAGCCTATCCCCTCCAGCCCGGCGCTATGCAGACCAAATGGCCTTATCCAGAACAGCCTCGGCGAGCGATCGCGGTACCACAGGGGCGACTCCGGCCGGGCTGCCAGTGCGCGTCGCTGCTCGAGCGACGGCACCGATCGATATCCGGGCTCCTGCGATGGCTGCGGCGCCTGCCACAGGTCTCCTATCCCCTCTCCTGGAAGGGCGTACAGCACTGCCCCCAGCACTACCACGCTCAGCAGAGTGAGCGCTCCGAACAAGACTACGGCTCTATCGGACATTTCATACCTCGATGATGATCATACATTAATACACCTGCGGTCATAAGAAAGTTTCAAGTTCCATCGGCCATTGCAGAATGGTAACAGACTGCGTTTGGCAAAGCCACGGCCTTCTGCTAGAATCCCCGCTGGAGGAAATAACCGTGGATATCCAGTGGCTGGGGCACTCTTGCTTCCGGATACGGGGCAAGGAGACGACGATCGTCGTCGATCCTTTTCCGAAGAACCTGGGGTATTCGATAGGGCGGCCTGCTGCCGACATCCTGTTGGTTACCCACGATCATCCCAATCACAGCAACGTGTCCGCGGTGGCTGGGGAGCCCTTCCTGATCGACGGACCGGGCGAATATGAGGTATCCGGCGTCTTCATCACCGGCGTGCCCACCTTTCACGATGGAGATAACGGCCGTCGTCGGGGCAAGAACACCGTTTATCTCATCGAGGCCGACGATCTGGTCATCTGCCACCTGGGGGACCTGGGGCACGTTCTCACGCCGGCCCAGGTGGAGCAGATGAGCCAGGTGGACATCCTTTTCGTGCCGGTCGGGGGAAGGACCACCATCAATGCCGCTCAGGCGAGCGAGCTGGTGAGCCTGCTGGAGCCGCGCATCGTAGTCCCAATGCACTTCCGCACCGAAGTCGCGCCGATAGACCTGGACCCGGTGGACCGGTTTCTGCGAGAAATGGGGTCGAAGGCGCCTGCCGCGCAGCCCAAGCTGGTGGTGAACCGGGCCTCGCTGCCGGCCGAGACGCAGGTGGTCCTTCTCGAATACCCGAAGCGCTGAGAGGTGCGCCCCTTTTCCCCTAGTCGATGCCCTTACTCAGGGTAGCCAGGAACTCCTTGTTGCTCGGCGTCTTGGCCATCCGGCTCACCACCAGCTCCAGGGCTTCGGAGCCGCCGATGGCGCTCACCATTCGCCGCATCGTCCACACATAGCGCAATGTGGTGTCGTCCAGGAGCAGCTCTTCCCGACGGGTACCGGAGCGGGTGATGTCGATGGCCGGGAACACCCGCTTCTCCGCCAGCTTCCGGTCCAGGACCAGTTCCATGTTGCCCGTGCCCTTGAACTCCTCGTAGATAACGTCATCCATACGGCTGCCTGTGTCGATCAGGCAGGTGGCGATGATGGTGAGGCTGCCGCCCTCCTCCAGGTTACGGGCAGCGCCGAAGAACCGCTTGGGGGGGTACAGCGCAGCCGGGTCGATGCCGCCGGAAAGGCTTCGACCGCTCTGCGGTACGGTGAGGTTATACGCCCGTGACAGGCGGGTGATGCTGTCCAGCAGGATGACGACGTCTTTGCCGGTCTCGACCAGTCTCTTGGCCCGCTCCAGGGCCATCTCGGCGACGATGGTGTGGTCTTCTACTGGCTCGTCGAAAGTGCTGCTGACCACCTCGCCTTTCACCGATCGCTTCATATCGGTCACTTCTTCAGGGCGCTCGCCGATGAGCAACACCATCAGGTGGACGTCGTTATAGTTGGTGGTGATGCCGTTGGCGATCTGCTTGAGCACGGTGGTCTTGCCGGCCTTGGGAGGTGAAGGGATGAGCCCCCGCTGCCCCCTGCCGATTGGGGCAACCAGGTTAATCAATCGCTGGGTGAGGTTCTGCGGGGTCGTCTCCAGGTTCAGTAGCTGCCGAGGGAAGATAGGTGTGAGCGTGTCAAAGTTGGGACGGCGTTTGGCGACCTCCGGGTCTACTCCGTTGACAGCTTCGACCCGCAGGAGCCCGTAGTACTTCTCGCTGTCTTTTGGCGGCCGTACCTGCCCGGTCACATTATCGCCAGTGCGCAACCCGAACCGCCGGATCTGCGACTGCGAAACATAGACGTCGTTGGAACTGGGCAAGAACCGGTCCTTGCGCAGGAACCCGTATCCGTCCTCCATAATCTCCAGGACGCCGCCGCTGAAAAGAAGGCCCTGCTGTTCGGCTTGCGCACCGAGGAGGCGGAAGATCAGGTCCTGTTTCTTCAGTCCGCTGAGCCCCGTGACTCCCAGCTCCTTGGCCACATCCAATAGCTCATCTCGTGTCTTGGCTTCCAATTCCGCCAGATTCACTTTTCACACCACCTAGCCCTTACTGCAAAGGGAGATTATATCGATCACCGTCAGCACAATTGGAGGCACACACTGCATTTGCCCTGCTGCCTGCAATGCGTGACGGATGCTTGAGAATGCTCGTCGGGCAAGTCCTACTATTCGCTGTCTTGCCGCCTCTACTCATCGGCGTCTGGTCTCATAAAGAGGGACCATCCCTGCGAAATGGGGTATCGAAGTTGAATAGGGGGAATGCCTGCAACTTTACCTATAGGATTATAACATAAGTCCTTTACGGTAGCAAGTGCAAATTTAACTTTAGTTATGCCGAAGTCTGATTTCATCGTATGACTTCATGCCTGGCCCTTGGGAAACCGACCGGCCGTGAACCGGTTTGTTATCGGCAGTCGCCAGTCCTTGCCGAATGCGCGGGAGGTAATCTTTATCCCCGGCGGACTCTGGCGTCGTTTATACTCGCTGCGGTCGATCATGCGGATGACGCGCCCGACCATTGCTTCGTCAAATCCAAGGGCCGCAATATCGTTCGGGCTGTAGCCTTCTTCCACGTAGGCATTTATGATGGGATCGAGGACGGCGTATGGAGGAAGGGTATCCGTGTCCTTCTGGTCCGGTCGCAACTCGGCGGAGGGCGGCTTCTCGAGTACCCGCTGAGGGATGAGGTCGTAGCCGGCCAGCGCGTTCCGGTGCTGGCTCAGCTCGTACACCAGCGTCTTCGGCACGTCTTTGAGCAGGGCAAACCCACCCGCCGTGTCGCCGTACAGGGTGGAGTATCCCACACCGACCTCGCTCTTGTTGCCCGTGCTCAGCAGGAGCCAGCCGAACTTGTTGGAGAGGGCCATAAGAAGGGTGCCGCGGATGCGGGGCTGAATGTTCTCCTCGGTCACGTCAGGCGAAAGCCCTTCGAAGGCGGGCGCCAGCATATCCAGGTACGACTGAAAAATCTGGTCGATGGGCACGGTGAGGAAGTGCATGCCCAGGTTGCGGGCCATCTCCTCGGCATCCTCCAGGCTGTGGGGGGAGGAGTAGCGAGTGGGCATCGCCACGCCGGTCACATTCTCCGGTCCCAGCGCATCGACGGCGATAGTTGCCGTCAGCGAGCTGTCCACGCCGCCGGACAGCCCCAGCACCACCTGCCGGAAGCCGTTTTTCCGCACGTAGTCGCGCGTGCCGAGCACAAGCGCTCGATAAACCTCCGCAACGCGGTCCAGCGGTGTGGAGAGGGCCGGGGGTGCCGGCGGACGGGGCCCCGGAAGCGGTAGCCCCGACAGCTCGACGGTCTCGAAGGCAGACCCGTTTCCATCTGTCCGGCGAAGCAGCGGGTTCCGGAGCCGCGTGCGAAACACCGCCTGCACATCCAGGTCGGCTACGACCATATCTTCTTCGAACTGGCGGCCGCGCGCGACGACCCCTCCTTCCGGGTCGCAGACCACGCTGTGCCCATCGAACATGAGCTCGTCCTGCCCGCCGACGAGGTTACAGTAGGCCACGAAGGCGGTGCTATCCGCGGCCCGCGTGGCGATCATGCGCTCGCGGTCGTGCCCCTTGCCCATGTAATAGGGCGAAGCAGAGATGTTGATCAGCACCTGGGCTCCGGCCTGGGCGGCCTGCGCCTGGGGCGGTCCATCCGGGTACCAGATATCTTCGCAGATGCTCACGCCTATGATTACCCCGCCTCGGTTGAATACGATACGCTGCGTCCCCGATTGAAAGTAGCGGTTCTCGTCGAAGACGCCGTAGTTTGGCAGGTGTTGCTTGTGGTATATGCTGACTAGCTGCCCATCGTGGAATATGGCAGCGGCGTTGTAGAGGTCTCTGTCGGTATGCAGGCAGCCGACGATGGCCGTCAGGCCGCGGGTAGCGGGAGCGAGACTGTGCAGCGTATCGATGGCCGCGCCGACGAAATCGGACTTCAGCAGGAGGTCTTCCGGGGGATAACCGGTGATGGCCATCTCGGGAAAGGCGACGACGTCGACATTCATGTCCTTCGCCGTAGCTATCGACGCCAATATCCTGTCGCAGTTGCCGGCGAGGTCTCCGACCGTGGTATTTATCTGAGCCAGAGCGATGCGAAGACTCATGTCGTAGTACTCCGTGGCCACGAGGCTGGCTCCGCTGCTCTCTGCACCGGTGTCACAGCGGCGCGCCCCGCTACTATCAGAGCAGTTGCGCAGCCAGCGCCGGTCATCCTGCAGTTACCCGTCGTCCAGGGCAGCCCGTGCCGACAGTAGGATAGCATATGTCAGCCAGCAGGGGAATGGGGTGGCCCGCCTCACGCCTTCGGTGCCCCGCCGATCACGAGGGTGAACTCGCCTCGTGGCGCGTGGGCCAGGAAGTGGTCCCGCACCTCGCTCACCGTGCCCCGCACGAACTCCTCGTGCAGCTTGGTCAGCTCACGGCCCACGGCTGTCGGCCGGTCGCCTAGCGTCTCCTGGATATCGGCCAGGCAGGACAGCAGCCGATGGGGCGATTCGAAGGCGACGATGGACCGGGTCTCGCCGGCGACGGAAGCCAGCCGACGGCGGCGCTCGCTCGACTTGCGCGGCAGGAAACCCAGATACGT
>JAMCWG010000196.1:0-40094 GCA_023475235.1 Chloroflexota bacterium | reverse complement strand
ACGTGAACTGGTCGGTAGGGAGGCCCGAGGCGGCCAGCGCAACGACGATGGCCGATGGCCCTGGAACAGGCACGAGGCTGGTCCCCCGCTCGATAGCCGCTCGGACCAGCTCGTATCCAGGATCGGAGATGCCGGGCATTCCCGCCTCGGAGACCAGGGCGATGTCCTGCGCCTCCAGCAGGCCGAGAAGGTACCGGAGCTTAGTCAGCTTGTTGTGCTCGAAGTAGGAGGTGAGCGGCGTGCTGATCTGGTAGCGCTGAAGGAGCACGCGCGTGCGACGTGTGTCTTCGGCGGCGATTAGAGCGACCTCGCGCAGGACCCGTATGGCCCGCAACGACACGTCTTCGAGGTTGCCGATAGGTGTGCCTACGAGATACAGCGTGCCCAAGGCGAGGCCTGCTCAGTTGGGGGCAGCGATCATCTGCCCGTCCCTGGCCGACGTCGCTGACTCCCCTGCCGCTTTGCCGCTGGAGATGTCGGCCAGCGTCCACAGCCCGCCGGAGACCAGCGAATGCCCGCCCAGCACCACCGGTATCGGCGCCTCCCGCGCTGCCCGGGTGAAATCCCGCACCCGTTCATCCCCGACGGCGTCGGGATCGAGCAGGTCCGAGTAGAAGCGGTCGGCAGCGCTCGGTCTCCAATGGCAATGGTGAAACAGGACCCGGCTATCCAGAAAGGCGGCCTGCCCCAGATCGGCCAGGCGACGGAAGAACTCCTGCGGGCCGACCTCCTCCAGCAGGAAGCCCAGCAGTGAGCGGACCTCGCCCCGGCCCTCGCGCCCGCTGGCACGCATGCCGCGCTCCTCGGCATACACCCGCACTCCGCAGCGGAAGTCGCTCTCCAGCCGCGTCCATACAGCCTGGCCCACTCGCCCCGCCACCACTACCTGACGCGAAGGGTCGCGCAGGACCGGCAGCGTCGTGGCCAGCGGCACGCCCTCCAACGCGAGGGTGGCCAGGTAGCTTCGGGCGTGGGGGCCGGTGCCTGGGTGTAGCTTCAGCACGGCCAGATCGGTTGGCGTATCGATGTCAAGCATCGTGCCGGCGGAGCGAGGCAGGGCCGCGTAGCGCAGGCCGGCCTGGCGGACCAGCCGGTAGGGCAGGTCGTTGTCATTGAGAGGCGGCTCGATGGCCTCGATAGCCTCGCCGGGGGCGAAACCCACGATGTCGGCGGAGAAGAAGTTGTTAGAGACGGCGATGCCCTCGGAGCATTCCAGCAGCCGGGCGGCAGAGGCAAGCTCAGCCGGGCTCAGTAGCGGGGCGCTGCCGGCACCCAGGTAGAACACGCGCTTGGGCTGGTAGCGGCGCACCAGGTCCCTCAGGCGCTGGCCGAAATGGAATGCCCCCTCGTCCAGGTCGGCGTCGACAGATAGACTCTCCGCTAGCTCAGCCAGCTCGCTGGAGTTGGTAGCCACCACGATTCGGTCGAATGTGCCAGCCTCTTTGGCTCGGGCGATAGTGTCCAAGGCGACGGCTTGATAGGCACCCGACAGCACGGCCTCGACCGGACTCGTCCACCGGAGGCCGACGAAGAGAAACAAGACCGAGGACGCGGCTGGCGGCACTAGCAAGTCTCCCTTTCATGTGTAATGAGAGAGTCGATAAAGTCGGCGAACGAGGGGCTGCGCCGCCGCACGCTGCCGGCAGCCGCCCCTCAGGCCACCTCGGGCTCGATGAGGCCGTAGTTGCCGTCGCGGCGACGGTAGACCACGTTCACCTGGCACGAATCTTCGTTCAAGAACACGTAGAAGTCGTGCCCCAAGAGCTCCATCTGCTCGGCGGCCTCTTCAGGAGGCATGGGCTTGACTGCGAATTGTTTGGTCCTGACGATGCGGGGCCTGTCTTCGAGTAATGCCGTCTCCAGTTCCGGTGATACCGGCTGAGCGGCGGCAGCGCGCCCTCCCTGGCCCTTGCCATACACCCGCTCCTTGAAGCGGACGACCTGCCGTTGCATTACGTCGGCCACGGCGTCCACGGCGGTGCGAAGGTCGGGGCCGCGCTCTTCAGCGCGCAATATCGTTCCGTTAGCGGTCAAAGTTACCTGGGCAACGTGGCGCTGATCGATATCGCGGGTGGATTCGACGGATACTTCAACCGTGGCGTCGACAAGCATCGTATCCAGGTACTTTGCGAGTTTGCCGATCTTCCGATCGATGTATTCTCGTGCCGTGTCGTTGAGCTCGACATTCTTGCCTCTTATGATGAGGTCCATCCCGTGTGTTCCTCCCTGCCATCAGCGGCTTAATCGGTACTGGGCAGGCCAACAGCCTTCGGACTCAAGATAACACGGAAGCTAGCCCCTGTCAATTTGCTGACCGTGGCAAACCACTGTCGGGGATTGGGTGGGTGACGTACCTATGGATTATCAAATCGGGGCCAACTTCCTGCGAATTGCTCTTGACGCGCTGCGACAAAGCTCTATAATCACCTCTGGTCTTCTGGGGGTCTTATTATTCTCGCTTGGAGCATTGCGCGGGCGCAATGAGAGTTAGATGATCAGTAGCATTCCTGCAGGGCTGCAGGTGGACGAGGCCGCCGAGCCCGCCGGGCGGAAGAAGGTACGGCGCCGGCACAGCGGAATTCGAGCCAAATGGAGCATCGTAAAGGGCTGGTCAAGGCAGTTATGGCGCAGCGGTAATGTCATTCCCGTCGCTCTTCTGGCGATCGTTCTCCTTTTCGTCGGCTGGCTCATCGGGAGCTGCCTGTACTAGGTCTCTCGACCGGTATCCGCCACTGAATTGGAGATGGCCGTTCGCAGGAAAGCGGAGTGGCCTGCTCATCTTCCCTTTACCTATCTGACCTCCTGCGGTGATGGCACAGACACTCACCGCAGGAGGGCCCAGACCGCCAGGGTCGTGCCGTCGCCGGCATGCCCTTCCACCCCAGCGCTGCGGTAACTGTGATATTAGTCACTACACCTTATGGCGTGTTTGCTATAATCTAGGTACGAGCAGCGGAGGAAGGGAGGGTGAGCGATGCAGTTCAACAGGATCTGCCCGGGGTCTAGCTCGATCAAGAACGCCACGCCGGAGTACATCATTTGCACCAATTGTGGAAATGAGCTCGAGATTTGGACCGACGAGCTGCAGGTGAAGTGCCCCAAGTGCGGGACACAGAACTGCCGGGACCGAGCGCCGTCGTGCATCGATTGGTGTGCCCAGGCGGAAGCTTGCTTCGGCCCAGAGGTCTATCGACGCTTCAAGGCGGCCCGCACGCCGGGCAGTTGAAGGCGACGGCCTACCGCAGCAGGCCGCTCCCGCAAGCAGCGATCTCCCGCTCGATCTCCTCGACGGTGAACCAGGGCAAATCGCCCACCATCGTGTGCTTGAGCGCCGCCATCGCCCCGGCGTAGGCGACGCCCTTCTCCCAGTTGCCCTGCAGGTACCCATAGATGATCCCGGCGCTGTAGGCATCGCCGGCCCCCAGCCGGTCGACGATCTCCAGATCGTGCACCCGGTCCCGATACAGCCTGTCGGCTAGGACGATAGACGAGATGCGGTTTCGCAGCACGCTCGGCTCATCTCGGGTGGTGAGGGCGATGGCCTGTAGCCCGTAACGCTCCTTGGCCCGGGCCGCGGCCTCCTCCGGAGTGCCCCGAATGCCGCAGAAGGTCTCGAGGGCGCCGGCTGAGGCGTAGAGGATATCGACCAGCGGCAGCATCTCCAGGAAGCATTCCCTCGCTGCCTCCAGCGACCACAGCCGCGAGCGGTAGTTCATATCGAAGGAGACGGTCACCCCCAGCCGGTGGGCCGTCTCGAGGGCGGCGCGGGTGGCTTCCCGGCAACAAGCGCTGACGGCCGGGGTGATGCCGGTGGTGTGGAAGAGGCGCGCTCCCGCCAGCAGCCGTTGCCAGTCCAGTTGGTCCGGACGGACCCGGCTGAAGGCGGAGTCCCTGCGGTCGTAGACGACCTGGGATGGCCGGGGTGAGGCCCCTTCTTCAAGGAAATACAGCCCCACCCGGCCTTCGTCCGTCCATAGCACCTGCGACACGTCGACGTTGTGCTCGCGGGCCTTGTTGGCGATCATCCGGCCCAGCGGGTTGCGCACGAGCCGGGATACCCAGGATACGCTGACCCCCAGGCGGGCCAGCGCCACGGCCGTGTTCAGCTCCGTTCCGCCGACGTGCACGTCGAGCGATGCGGTCTGCTCCAGGCGCTGGAAGTGGGGCGGTGTTAGCCGCACCATCGTCTCGCCGAAGGTGACGACGTCCGACATTGCTTCCTCTCAACGAGCTGAGCTGCTTCCGACCGGCTGCCAGTAAACGAGAATGCCTCTCAGTATCCCCGGCTCGTAGCCGGTGGCGGGGGCAAGCTCCCGCGCTACCTATCTTGTCAAGCGCTATAAGTCGGGCTGACGTCCTCGGCCCAACCTTCATCCATCAGCGTGGGCAACCTGCCTGCGCGGCCTCCAGCGGGCGCTATTCGCGCTCCGCGACGTGCTGGGCCAGGTCGCACAGGCGGACGGCGAACCCGAACTCGTTGTCGTACCAGGCCATCACCTTGGCCAGATTGTCGATGGCAGAGGTGAGCTTGGTATCCACGATAGACGAGTAGGTCGTGCCCACAATGTCGGAGGAAACGAGGTCCCGATCCCATACCGCCATAACCCGCTGCATTCGGGGCTGTGCGGCCGCTTCCCTCAGCGCCTGGTTGATCTCCGCCGCCGTGGCCGCCTTGTCCATCACCATGGTGAGGTCGAGTATCGAGCCATCGGCAGTCGGGGTACGCAGGGCCAGGCCGGTCATCTTGCCCTTAAGCTGGGGCACAACTTCGGCGGCGGCGACCGCTGCGCCGCTGCTGGTGGGAATAATATTGAGTGCTGCGGCGCGGGCACGGCGCAGATCGCTGTGAGGGGCGTCTACCAGGCGCTGGTCAGCGGTGTAGGCGTGGGTGGTGTTGAAGAAGCCCCGCTGAAAGCCGAACTTATCAACCAGGGGCTTGACCACCGTGGCCAGGCAGTTGGTCGTGCAGGAGGCGTTGGAGATTATGAAGTGCTTCTTCGGGTCGTACTGGTCCTCGTTGATGCCCATAACGACGGTGAGATCGGGGTCCTTGGCCGGCGCACTGACGACTACCCGCTTGGCGCCCGCCTCGATGTGCTTGATGGCATCCTGCCTGTCCGTGAAGCGGCCGGTGGACTCGATGACGATGTCTACCCCCAGGTTATTCCACGGGAGCTTGCCCGGGTCGCGCTCGGCCAGCACCTTGATCTCGCGCCCGTTGATTACAATGTTGCCGCCTCTTTCCTGCACTTCACCCTTGTATGGCCCGTGCACCGAATCGTACTGGAACAGATGAGCAAGGATATGTGGAGCAACGATATCGTTGACTGCCACGAATTCGAAGACGGGTTCGTCGATCCCTGCGCGCATGAGCATGCGCCCGATTCGACCAAAGCCGTTGATGCCGATGCGTATTGCCACCGCCTAACCCTCCTTGCGTGAGCGATAATTCAGGCCGATTGTGCCCGGCCGATGCATAAGTATAGGATACACGAAATGCCGTGTACTGCCAAGCTGACCCATCAGCGTGTGCTTTTCTCCAGCGCCTGTCTCAGGGCCGGCAGGTCCGGGAAGCAGTAGTCCGGGTGTACGGTCGCCGTCTGGAGATCGGCGGCCGAAGTGACCCCGGTCAGCACCAGGATCGAGGCCACGCCGGCCCGCTCGCTGCCCAGGATATCGGTGTCCAGCCGGTCGCCGATCAAGGCCGCCTCCTCCTTCGCCGCTCCTAGGCTGTCCAGGGCCAGCTCGACCATCTCTTTTTCGGGCTTGCCCACGACGCGCGGCCTCTGGTCGGTGCAGGCCGTGATGAAGGCGGCGATAGCGCCGCATCCCGGCAGCCGGCCCACCTCCGTGGGTATGTAGGGGTCAGGATTGGCCGCGATGAACTTCGCCCCCCGCTCGATGGCCAGGCACGCCGTGGACATCTTCTCGTAGTCCACGTGGGAATCGAACCCGATGATAACGTATGCCGGGTCCTTCGGGGTGACGGCGAAGCCGGCCCCCTGCATCGCTTCGACCAGGCCGGTCTCGCCGATAATGAACACGCGGCTGCCCGTAGGGGCCGTGGCCGACATGTAGCGAGCGGTGGCCATAGCGGAGGTGAAGACATCGTCCTCGGCCACCCGGATGCCCATCGCCGCCAGCTTGTCCACGTACATCTTCGGTGTCCGCGACGAGTTGTTGGTGACGAGACGGAAGCGGATGCCCCGCTCCCGCATAAAGAGAAAGAAATCGACAGCGCCGGGCAACGGTCGATTGCCTTCGTAAATGACGCCGTCAAGGTCGATCAGCAAGTAACGGACCCAGTCCAGGCTCTTCTCAGGCAACGTGCGATGGCCCTCCTCAGGTGGTTGTGGTTCTCGATTGTGCAGTGGCACACGGCCGCGTGTCACCGCCGCGGCGGCGCTTCCGGGCTGCCCCAGCGGCGGCCGCGCCTGGCGGCGGGCAGGCCGCGCCCTAATGCATCATGGTCCCGCCGGTGACATTGATGGCCTGCCCGGTCATGTAGTCGGCGTCGGCGGAGCAAAGGAAGGCGGCCACGCCGGCCACATCCTCCGGCTTCTCGACCCTTCCCAGCGGGATCTGGTCGATGCGGCTCCGCATATACTCGCCTCTGGGCAGCCCCAGGTAGCGGCCCATCTCGGCGTCGATGATGTCCCACATCTTGGTGTCCACCACGCCCGGGCAGACGCAGTTGACGTTGATATGGTGCGGGGCAAGCTCCACCGCCCAGGTCTGGGTGATGCTGACCACGGCCGCTTTGCTGGCGGCGTAATGGGCGAAGGGCGGGCGCCCCATCTTGGCCGCGGCCGACGCCAGGTTCACGATCTTGCCGGACCCGGCCCCGATCATCGCCGGCACGACGGCCTGGGTGCAGAAGAACAGCGCCTTTGCGTTCACGGCGAGCACGAAGTCCCAGTCGGCCTCCGTCAGCTCCATCGGCGGCTTCACCTGGACCACGCCGGCGTTGTTGACCAGGATGTCGATCTTGCCGAAGCTCTTGAGTGTCTCGTCCACCATCCGCTGCCGGTCGGCGGCTGCGGTGACGTCGATTTGCACGGCGATGGAGCGGCGGCCGAGGGCGCGCACTTCGCCCGCCACCGCCTCGCCGGACGCCCGGTCCATCTCGGCGACCACGATGGTCGCACCTTCGCCGGCCAGCCGCAGGGCGATGGCCCGGCCGATACCGCGCCCGGCGCCGGTCACGATGGCTACCTTTTCGTCAAAACGCATCTCTACCTCCTGTCACGTCCATTAGGAAAGGTGTTGAGGGTCTCTTCATCGTCGCCAAGCGGCAGCCTTGTGACATGTGGTTTGGCTGGCCTGCGGCAATGAACCTCACCCCCTGGCCCCCTCTCCGCTTGCGGAGAGGGGGTGGCCGAAGGCCGGAGGTGAGGTAAGCCATATGGCCAGCCGAATCTTCGGACAATCAGGAGACCCTGGGGACGGTGTTCTTGTGTCATATCCACGCGTGTCATCTCTCGGTCAGCCGGCCGTACATCGCAGGCCGCCGGTCGTTGACGGGGTCGATCTCCCATTCGCCGGGGATGCGCACCAGCTTCTTCTCCCTGGCCCTTGCCGGCTCGACAGTCGCATACAGCAACTGCTCGGCGTCGGACTGGGTCTGCACCAGCCACCTGCCGTCGGGGCCGGCCACGCCGCTCATCCCGATATAGTGGAAGCCGCGCTCGTCGCCGGTGCGGTCGCAGGCCGCCACGTATGCCTGGTTTTCCAGCGCCCGGGCGGGCATCAATATCTGCGAGTTGCTCTCCGCGCCCTTCGGCCAGTTGGTGGGCACGACGATGAGGTCGGCGCCGGACAGGGCGAGGACGCGGGCCGCCTCCGGGAAGCGCAGGTCGTAGCAGATGAGCATCCCGATGTTGCCCAGCGGGGTGTCGAAGACGGCGGGCGGCGCGTCGCCGGGCGTGACGAAGCGGTCGACGCCCAGGAAGGGAAGGTGCAGCTTGCGGTACTTGCCGATGTAGCCGGCCGGCCCCATCAGCGCCGCGGCGTTGTAGACGCGGTCGCCGTCCGCCTCCAGCAGCCCGACGACGGCGAGCATATTGGCGGAGCGGCACTTGGCGGTGATGCGCTCGGTGCTGGGCCCCGGCACGGGCTGGGCGTAGGGACGGGCCTCGTCCAGGGAGGCGAAGCCGTAGCCGGTCAGGGCGGCCTCGGGGAAGACGATGAGGCGAGCGCCCTGGCGGGCGGCCGTATCCATCAGGTTGATGCAGCGGCAGAGGTTGCGCTCCGTGTCGGCGATAGCGCAGTCCATCTGGGCGAGCGCGATAGTGAAAGTGTCCATAGCAGGGTCCCTCCCGGGCGCGGCGGTCCCGCGACGGGGCGAGTATAGCAGGGCAGGCCGCGCCCGGTCAACGCGACGAGGGGGTGAGTGAGGGGGTTGGGTTAAGTTGTGCCGCTGGTGCGTGGTTGTGATCGGTGCGTGGGTGCCTTGGGTGCATCAGTGGCGTGCTGTGGTGCTGTAGTCGGTTGGCGGTGGAAACTGGGTACATTCGTGTGTGGTACCCGAGGAGCTGTGGGCCCGTGCCCTCGCCCCCTGGGCAACAAGCTCGACGATCGTATAGCCTAGCGCCCGATCGTGCATGCCGGGCGTCTCTTGACCAATGCCTGCTAGATCAGCGGCGGAGGCGCGAGTACGAGCAAATCGGCGTACTCCGTGGGCTGCAGTTGGGCAAACTCGTTCTGCGGCACCTTGAGATACTGCCACGAAGTCCCTGTCAGTAGGGTCGCGTTTTCGCACCAGATTTGAGCCGCGCGGTCCTTGTGTGCGACGTCAACATCCTCGCGGCCCTTCGTTTCGATCAAGTGATGGGAGCCATCTGCCAGCACCGCTACGAAGTCCGGCTCGTAGTAGCGGAGATTAGTGGCCGAGTCGGTGTATTCGATGGCGAAACCGAACTGCGCCGGCAGCTTGGCAAAGGCCGCCACATCTGATGCATCCTCAAGGAACTGGGCGAACCGCCGCTCGAAGTCGTTGTCGCACGTTACGAGGTTGAAGACGGTCTTGCGGGCGGCGAGAGTTGTTCGAGAATAGGGGAACGGCGGGGTTTCCGAGAGCCTCCGACCCGCGCTCTGAAGGTGGGGAGTCAACTGCTCGATCACGAGGCCACGCAGCGCGGCCACAAATGTCTTCACCGTCACGTACTGGGCGACGTTGCTTGAGATAGCCTTGATCATCGCCGCGCCCTCCAGCACCGCCGGTTCGCCAAAAGCTTTGGTTTCGAGGAATTCACGCACCTTGGGGACCAGCGCGGCGAACTGCGAAGGCAGCTTTACCTCTTGGGCGATGCGCTTGGCGTAGTACGAGATGACCTCCTGCGCGGTCTGCGCCTCCGGAATCGTGTACTCGCGCTCAACGAGCTTCTGGAGCGTGATAATGTCGTAGCCTTCGTAGCGAAACCTCTGAGCGACAGCATCTCCCTCTTTGCGCGGCAGCACGGGGCAGGTCATCGACGCAATGTCCAGCGCCGCGATTTCCTCGGCCAATGTTCTCTTGCGGGCCAGGATCGGGCTGAGGACAGGTATGGTAATATCCTTGTCCATTTTCTCGGGATCAGGGGCAATGGTCACGATAACGAGAGGCTCCTTGCCGACAGTGAACGTGCCCAGCTCGAGGCCCTCGTCCTTTTCCAGTTGCTCCACGAAGTCGATAAACGCCCTGTTGCCAATCACGTCCACGCGTTCGACGTAGCTTGTAGACAGGTCGCGGAACATCAGCCGCAGACCGCGCCCGACGGTCTGCTCTGGCAGGATGTTGGCCTTGGAAGTGTAGGGGCGCAGCCCGACGATGACGGTCACGTTCTGAACATCCCAGCCCTCGCGCAGCATCAGGACGCTGACGATGGCATTGACGGGGCTCTCCGCCTCATCGACATTGCGCACCACCTCGCGCGCCTTGTCCAGGTCCTTCTTCGATACCTCGCCGGTCTTGTCGGTATGGATGACCTGTAGCTTTTTGTCGCCGAACTCGGCGGGATACTTCGCTCTCAGATAATCGCCGACGTCGTCGGCTTCTGCGGTGTCGTTCATCATCACGAACAGAATCGGCTTCTTTCCCAGGGGAGCAAGCTGATTCCGGTACTCCCGCCACCTCTCGACGCCGGCGGTCAGGTAGGCCCGGTACTTGGTGCTGGCAATGTCAGAGCGGCCTTCGTGGATCCCAGCGGCAATCCCCTTCATTGGACGCTTGACGATGTTGTCGATGATCGCCTGTTTGAGGGGATAGTCGTAGACCGTCCACGTGAAGAGAGCGCCCTTGCTGTAGCGAGGGGTTGCCGAGAAGTCGAGCTGCGCCGCCAAGCCCGGGTCGAGGTCGGCGTGCAACCTCCGAACGACCTTGTTCCACTCGCTCTCTTCGTCGTGGGTATGGTGCGCCTCGTCGTTGACCACGAGGCACGGGCTGTGCCTGGCCGCGATGCGCTTGTCGAAGTCCTCGACATCGACCTTCTTGGCCGGTGGCTTGGGTCCAAGGACGGCGGTCATCTCCTCCGGCTCGCCGTCGTCGGCATCGCCGCCGCGCTCGTAAAACTGCTGGATGTTTGTCAGGTACAGGGCGCCCTGCGAGCTGGCCCGCTCGGCCTCACCGCGGAGGTAGCAGTCGAAGTCCCAGAAGATGGACAGCTCGGGCGGGATGACTGGGTCGGCGCGGAAGATGCGCGCCCCCGCAAAGTCGAGGCGCAGCCGCTCGAAGACGATGACGTTCGGCGCAAGGATGAGAAATGTCTTGGCGTAGTCGTCCCGCCCCTCGGCTACGGCGTTGAAGTATTGCCAGGCGACGGCGAGGGACATGACCTTGGTCTTGCCGCTGCCGGTAGCCATCTTCACACAGTAGCGGGGGAAGCCGTCGTACTGCAACAGGCGCAGGCCGGGCGTGTTGGCGGCGAACTTCTCCAGCAGCGCCTTGTGCCGGCGCACCCGGGCCACCTCGTAGAGGTAGATCAGCGTCTCGATGGCCTCGCGCTGCGAGTCGTGGTAGCGGAAAGGACGGCCGTTTGGGAGGCGATGGTCGGTCAGGAACCAGTGATTCAGCAGCAGGCGCGTCGTGTCTGTCGCGCCCTTGTAGCCGCCCGCGCGCCACTCCGCCACCGCGTTGCGGATAGCGGGCACACAGGGCGCCGTCTTGACGCGGGCTTGCAGCAGACCGAGCTGTTCCGGCGGAGCCTGCTTGCGGCGTGGCATCAAGGCACCTCCACCTTCAGCGTCTTGGTCGTGTCGTTACCCAGGATGTCGATGACCTTCACCACGATCTTGTAGACGCCGGGCTCATCGTAGGTATGGCTGACAGACTTCTGTAGGTCGCGGCTCTTGCGGGTGCGGTATGTCTGCCACTGGTTGTGAAAGGCGTCGCCCTTGTTGTCCCAGTCCACCGCCCAGTAGTCGATCCACTGCGCCCAGTTAGTGATCGCCCGCTGCACGTCCTCAGGCACGTCATCGAGCGGGATCACGAAGTCGGTGAGCGTGAGGGTGACGGCCCGCCCTGTCTGATCCACGTTCACGGAGAGAGCCGCCAGCTCGAAGAAGCGGATGTCGCCCTGCTCCACCGCCCGTTTTTCCAGCACCTCGCGCGGGATGCGCACGAAGCGGAGGTCGATATTGGCCAGCGCTGCCTGCTGCCTGGCGACCTCGTTCATCTCGAAGGCGAAATCCCAGCCGAGGACGTCGACGGCGTTGGAGCGCGGGGCATCGGCGCCGCTGCCCACGGCGCGCCTGAACTCGGCGGCGATCTGGGCCACGTCGCCGGGGCTGACCGGCGCATCCACCGTGCCGATATGGACCATGCGTCCGTTCTTCAGCCCGTGGAGCCAGGCATAGCCGGTGATCGGCCGCGCTTTGTACAGATCGAGGATGAAGTGGCGATAGGCCACGGCGCGGACCTCGGCCTGCTCACCGAACTCCGCCGCCTGCCAGAGCTGCCGCTCGTACCGGCCGAGGTTCTGGACGACGAAGGGCCTGACGTTGGGTATGGACAGCAGGCGCTTGCGGGTGGTGTGAATGGCGAAGCGGCCGAGGTCGGCGGCGATCCAGCGCCGGTTCAGCTTCTCGGCGACGACAGCGGTGGTGCCGGAGCCGCAGAAGCAGTCGAGTACCAAGTCGTTCTCGTTTGAGGAGGCTTTCGTAATGCGCTCAAGCAGGTCACTGTGTTTCTGAGTGGCATAATCCTTTACGTTTTCATACGCGTGAATATCAACCCACAGTGTATCCGCCATGCGTTCCGATGCTGGTGGGAACCAGTTTTCCACCTTCCCTGTGTCTGAGGGACGAATGAACTCCAGGGTTTGACCTGTGTCCGCCCAGTATTGAGCGAGAGTGCGGCCGTTGCCCTGTTGCAGGTACTTCTGGTAGTTTTCAACCGCGCGCAAAGCGCGCTCTTTGCTCCACTTCCATTGCCCAGTCTTAGGGGTAATACCCAGAAGTTCGTAGCGCATTGTCGGGCGGTCGGCGTTACTCCAAAAGTGGTGCCAGTAACCTTGGGAGCTCTTGGGTTCCATAGAGAAATAGAGCGGTCTGTACCTGGTCTGGGAGTTCTTCGAGTACCACAAGACGGTATCGTGCGCACATGAGAGTGCCTGAATCGCTTCAAACTGGCGCTGGAGGTTCTTTGTTATACGCCGCTTGACGACGATCTCGTTCCTATAGTTATCTGTCCCAAATACCTCATCCAATACCACTTTCCCGTAGTGCCCTACGTGGTAATCTAGATGCACATAGATGCTCCCGGAATCGGCCAATAGCTCTCGGAGCAGCATTGCGGCTTCGGAGAACCACCGAAGGTACGAGTCCAGGCCTTGTCCCCAGGTGTCGCGGTACGCCTTCTGTTCAATAACGCTTGGCTCCTTCGTAAAACCCTCGCCATCTACTCGCACTTGGAAAGAGAAGTCAGCTCCAGTGTCAAATGGTGGGTCGATGTAGATCAGGTCGACCTTGCCGGCGAACTCTGGCAGGAGGGACGGCAGGACGTACTTCTTATCGCCCCAGATCAACCGGTTGCGCCATTCCGGGTCGCGGCCCGCGCTGAACAGGTCGAGCGTGCGCTGCCGCTCCTGGGCCGACTCGTTGACCGTCTCCACCGTCTGGAAGGGCAGCGCGACCCGCAGCGGAGCAACGCGGCGGCCGTCCTCGTCATACTTGCCGTCCCAGATCAGCTCGGTCATCGCCTTCTCTCCTGCTCGAGGTGACGAGCGGAATTATCCCCCACGCGGTTTGACGTTAGTTCGATACCTACTTTGCGGAGGCCAGCCGACCAAGCCCATCATAATGCATCGGGTGCGGCGTGTACAGCCCCCACCGAATCAGCGACGCATAACGTGGCGAACACCCGACAGCTTCCTGAACGGCAGACAGCGGTAGCCCAGCCATCTTCGGCTGAATACCGTGGGCGAAGACGTCTCGGTCGCCAGTGCAGTCTACCAGTTCTGCTTCCGAAGCAGCCCGTTCCTTTACTACCCTCCTGGCACTGGCCCCCATCTCTGCCACGGCAGGCCGTCCTGCACAGGTGACTGTGGTTTCCTGCAAAGCAAAGCAGGGGCGAGGCATGCCTCGCCCCTACGACTACGACCAGAGGCCCCCACGACCAGGGGTTCTTTCAGCCAGCCAGGGCTGACCAGGCCGCGGCGACGAAGGGCAGGAGGAACCAGCCCAGCATCCCCGCAATGGTATGGAATATCCGGCGGCGAAGGACCTCCAGCTCGGGTCCTACGCCGGGGGTGAACAGCGCGCAGGCGTCCTGCCAGCCCGACCAGTCCACCTCGGCCAGCTCGGCGCGGGAGGGAGGCTGGCCGCGGAAGCGGCGGGCGACGAGCTCTCCCCAGGAGAGCGGCAGGCGCGAGTTGAAGGTGGCGCGGTAGGTCTCCAGGTAGCTTATCTGGAGGTGGAGCAGGTAGATGTTTGCCCCGACCAGCGGCCCCAGCCACAGTGCCTTGAACAGGGCTATCCAGCCGACCAAGGCGCCCAGACTATAGACGTCGACGAGGAACGCTTGGCCGTCCATCGCTGGTCTGTACCTCCTGGCTGCCGCTGCCGGTCAAATAGTGGCCGGCGGTGTCCACGGCTTTTTGCCGAATGGCAGCGCCTGGCAGTATACCAGCAGAATGGAGGGCGGGTCAACGAGATTTGAAAAGGCCCTAAAAAGGCCCTGGAATGTCAGGGCACGGTGTAGCGGGCAAGGGGCGGATGCGCCAGAGAGCTTCTTCGCTCTCGCTACGATATGGCTACGATCTGGCCGTCCCGCAGGTAGACGCGGGGGACGCGGGCGCTGACATTGCAGGTGATCTCGTAGTTGATGGTGCTGGCCAGCGCCGCCACCTCGTCGGCCGTTATCTCCTCGTCGCCCTGAGCGCCGATGGCCACGGCCTCGTCGTCCTGGGCCACGCCGGGAATGTGGTCCACATTCACCACGCACTGGTCCATGCAGACCCGCCCCACGATGGGCGCCCGCCGGCCGTGCACCAGCAGCGCCCCGCGGTTGGACAGGGCCCGCGTCAGCCCGTCGGCGTACCCGATGGGGACCAGCGCCACCCTGGTCGGCGCACTGGTCGTATAAGTGCGATTGTAGGAGATGCTGCTGCCGGCGGGCAGCGTCCGCACGCGGGCGATGCGGCTCTTCAGAGCCATCGCCGGCCGCAGCGCCACTCCCCGGCCCACTTCCGGCGACGGGTACAGCCCGTACAGCGCGATGCCGCAGCGGACCAGGTCGAGGTGGGATTCCGGCACCTCCATCGTCGCCGCACTGTTGGCGGCGTGGCGCAGAGGGAGGGTGATGCCGTGGGCCGCCAGGCTGGCCAGCACATGGTGGTATACGGCAAGCTGGCGGTGGGTATAGGCTTTGTCCGTCTCGTCGGCGGAGGCGAAGTGGGTCCAGATCCCCTCCAGGCGTAGGCGAGGGATGCCGGACAGCGCCTGCACGAAGGGCAGGACTTCCTCCGGCAGGAGGCCGAAGCGGCCCAGGCCGGTGTCCAGCTTCACGTGCACGTTCACCGTCTTGCCCGAAGCAGCCGCGGCCGAGGCCAGCCCCAGGGCCAGCTCCATCGTGTTCAGTGTGGGGGTAAGATCGTTTGTCACGATCTTACCGGCCTCCCAGGCGGCGGCATACCCCATGACCAGCACGCGGCAGGCGAAGCCGGCCACGCGCAGCCGCACCCCTTCGTCGGCCGTGTTCACCGCCAGCCAGGTCGCGCCCGCTTCGAGCGCCGCGCCGGCCACTGCCTCCATCCCGTGGCCGTAGGCGTTGGCCTTGACCACGGCGGCGAGCTGGACGCCGGGGCCGGTGCAGGCGCGCAGTGCCCGCACATTGGCGGCGATGGCATCCAGGTCGATCTCGGCCCAGGCGGGCCGCCCGCGAAAGTCGGCTGTCATGGTCTATCCCTGCCCGGACCGGAACTCGCGGAAGCGGGCCTGGGCGGCGTAATACTGCGAGGGGTCGCGGCGTCGCCGCGGCGTGTGCGTGGGCACGAAGCGGCCGTCCCGCAATTCCGTCAGCGACCACAGTCCGCACTCTACGGCCATCCGGCCGATCTCGATGGTGCGCTCGGTGGGGTAGCCCCAGCCGGGCGGGCAGGGACAGAGCACGTGGATGTAGGTCGGCCCGTCGATGGCCGCGGCGCGCTGCACTTTATCGATGTAGTCCTGCGGATAGGAGACGCAGGCGGTGGCGGCGTAGGGGATATCGTGGGCGGCGACGATGCGCATCATATCCTTCTTCGGCTTGTCCTCGAAGTGGCGGCCGGGCGTGGTGGCGGTCGTGGCGCCGTACGGCGTGGCGCCGCTGCGCTGCACCCCCGTGTTCATGTATGCCTCGTTGTCGTAGCAGATGTAGATGAACTTGCGGCCGCCTTCCAGGGCGCAGGACAGCGACTGCAGGCCGATATCCACCGTCCCGCCGTCGCCGGCGAAGCCCACCACGGTGATGTCCGATTTGCCCTGCCGCTTCAGGGCGGCACTCATACCGGAGATAGCCGCGCCGGTGGCGGCGAAGGCCATCACCAGCATTGGCACCCGGAAGGGCGTCTGCGGGAAGTAGCAGGAGACGGTGCTGATGCAGGCGGCGGGGACCACGAAGATGGCGCGGCGGCCGAGCGCCTTCAAGGTGAGGCGGACGGCCAGGGTCGAGCCGCAGCCGGAGCAGCCCAGCGAGCCCTGGTACAGCTCTTCCTGTGGTATCTCAGTCAGCCTCATATTCCCACGAACTCCCCTTCATCTTTGCTGGCCTCGCCGGCCGCGGCCCGCTCGATGATGTCCCGCAGCATCTCCGGCGGCACGTCGGAGCCGCCCAGCCCGGCGATAAAGCCGTAGACAGCGGGCGGGCTGGCCAGCCCGTGCAGAGCGGCCTTCAAGTCCGTGCACAGCGCGCCCTCGTATCCGAAAGAACAGTCGCGGTCCACCACGGCCACGGCCCGCAAGCCATTAAGCGCGGCGCGAATCTCGGCGCGGGGGAGCGGACGGTACGCCCGGACTTTCATCAGCCCGACCGGCCGGCCCTCGGCCCTCATCTCGTCGACCACCTCGCGGGCCGTCCCCACGATGCCGCCCATCGCCACCAGCGCCAGTTCCGCACCCTCCATCCGGTACGCCTCGACAAGCCCGCCGTAGCTCCGCCCGAAGGCGACGCCGAAGGCGGCGTCTACCTCGCCGATCACTCCGCGGGCCCGCCCCATCGCCTGCTGCTGCTCGGCCCGCCAGCGGGCGTACTGCTGCCCGAAGGCCCCCATCCCCTGGGTGGCCGGATAGTCCACATCCAGCTTGAATGGCAGATCGAGCGGTGGCAGGAAGGCGTCGACCGCCGCCTGATCGGGCACCTCCACTATCTCCTCGGTATGCGACAGCAGAAAGCCGTCGACGCAGAGCATCACCGGGGTGAGCACGCGATGGTCCTCGGCGATGCGATATGCCTGGAGCGTTGTGTCGAGGGCTTCCTGCGCCGTCTCCAGGTACAGTTGTATCCAGCCGGTGTCCCGCTGCTGGATGCTGTCCTGCTGGTCGCCCCAGATGCTCCAGGGCAGCGCCACGGAGCGGTTCACGGCTGCGAGCACGAGCGGGTACCGCCCGCCGCTGACATAGGCCAGCATCTCGTGCATGAACTCGAGCCCCTGCGATGAGGTAGCGGTGAAGGCCCGGCTGCCCACGGCGCTCGCCCCCAGGCAGGCAGCCAGGGCGGAGTGCTCCGACTCCACTTTTATGTACTCCGCTTCCATCTCGCCCTCGGCCAGGAACGAGGCGATCTTTTCCACGATGCTGGTCTGGGGGGTTATCGGATAGGCGGCCACCACGGGCACGCGGGCGAGGCGCACCCCGTGGGCGATGGCGGCGTTGGCGTGCAGGAACTTCCGCTCACCCATCGGCGCGCTCCTCGCCAGGTCCTGCCGCGGTCTCGACCATCGTTATGACGTGGATGGGACATTCGTGGGCGCAGATGCCACACCCCTTGCAGTAGTCGTAGTCCACGGCCAGGCGCCGGCCATCCTGCCGGATGGCCCCATCTGGACAGTAAATCCAGCAGAGCAGGCAGAAGGTGCACTTCTCGCCGATTACCGGCTGGGCCTGGCACCAGCCCTGAAACTTGGCCGGCAGGTTGCCGCCGATGGTTACCGGGTAGGGCCTGGCTACATCAGACACGGGCCACCACCCGCTCGTAGGCTGCTCTGGCCGCCGCCTGATTGCGGGCGACCAGGGCCGTAGGCAAGACATCCGAGATGGCCCGCTCGAGGGCAGCGAGGCCCACCACGCCGGTAGCCGCGGCCAGGGCGCCGAGCATTGTTGTGTTGGTGATGGGCACCCCGAGGACCTCGCGAGCGATGGCGGTGGCGTCGACCAGGCACAGGCGCGCCGACGCGGGAAGGCCCAGCTCGGAGATCCGCCGATGGGAGTTGACCACCAGCCAGCCGCCGCCCACCAGCCCGTTGGCCACCGGCACGCTGGCGAACAGCGAGTCGTCCAGCACGACGACGATGGTGGGCTGATAGATCTGGCTGCGGCGCCGGAGGGGGGCGTCGGCGATGCGGGTGAAGGCGGTGACCGGGGCGCCGCGACGCTCGGCGCCGAAGGACGGAAAAGAGGTAGCATGCTTGCCCTCGTAGATGGCCGCGGCTGTACCCAGGATGGTGGCGGCCAGGACTACCCCCTGCCCGCCCCGCCCGTGAAAGCGTATCTCCTCCAGCGCTCTCATACCCTGAAGTATGGCAAGTGGTTGTAGGAGTGTCAAGAAGAGTCGTGCCGTCGTAGCTCCCCCAGGTTAGATGACCCCGTAAGCGAGACGATGAGAAGGATTAGGACCCCTGGGAGAGCCACGGCGGCACGACCCAGACCGTGGGACCCATAAGTATTAGGTTGTTCTCTCTAGGCGGGCTTGCCGGAGCAATGCCCGCACTTCTTGCGATTAGAGCGAGCACCCGTTCGGGCGTTCGCCCTTGTGAGCCGGACGGCGGCTTCGAACTGCTCGCCTCGGACGGCCCGTATTCTACTACATTGCTCGAGTTGCTGCAAGGTAATCGCGGCCAGCTTTTGCAATCATTCCACCGACATTTGCGGCGATGTACTGGAAGCCCTGGTCCTTCACCCGCTTGAAGGTGGCTGGGTCGCCGGCGATGGTGCCGGCGGCCTTGCCGCCATCGCGTATCTGCTTGGCCAGTTTCTCCACCATCGCCACCACTTCAGGATGGTTCAACTGGCCGTGCAGCCCCATCGAGGACGACAGGTCGGTGGGGCCGACGAAGATGACGTCGATCTCGGGGATCTCCAGCATTCGAGGCAATTCCTTGGCCGCCGCCAGGTTCTCGACGTGGGTGATGACCATCGTCTGCTCGTTGGCCTGCTTCACGTAGTCGCCCAGGGACTGCGTCAGGCCCCATCGGGCGGAGCGCACGCCGGCCAGCCCTCGCAGGCCGACGGGCGGGTACTTGACAGCGTCCACGACCGCCCGCGCCTCTTCCTTGGTCTGCACCATAGGAATCTGCACGCCCATTGCGCCGGCATCCAGGTAGCGGAGGATGTTCTGGCGGATGTTCATCGCGATCCGCACGATGGGAGTGATGCCGGTGACCTCGGCTGCCCGCAGCATGCCCAGGCACGACTCTTCGTTCATCGGGCCGTGCTCGGCGTCGAAGATGACGAAGTCGAAGCCGATCAGCCCGACGATTTCCGTCGCCTCGGGGGAGTTGAAGTTCTGGAAGGCCCCGATAGCTACCTCGCCGGCTTTGAGTTTCTTCTTGAGGGGATTCTCTCGCATCATTGCCGTAGCCCTCCTTCAAGTGCTGATTGCTGCGCCAGTTTATCCCTGGCACTGCGGGACGTCAACAATTGGCCGCCTTATGGTTATCGCTCGGATGCGGCCGCGGCGCGGCCGGCCGCTTCGACCAGTGCCCGGAAGAGTGCCGCGTGGCGCGGCTCCTGCCGGTAGATCTCTTCTGGATGCCACTGCACGGCGAGGGCGAAGCGATGGCGCGGGCTCTCGATTCCCTCGATTACGCCGTCCGACGCCCGCGCCGTGACCACGAAGAGCCGGCCCACCTCTTTCACCGCCTGGTGATGGCTGCTGTTCACGCGAAAAGTGCCCGCGCCAACTATGCTTACCAGGTGGCTGCCTGCCTCCACCATCACATCGTGCACCAGCTCGGTGCGTCGCTCGCCCTGCGCGTGGTCGAGCGAGCCGGGGTACTGTGAGGGCAGGTCCTGGTACAGGGCGCCCCCGCCCACGACATTGAGCATTTGCTGTCCGCGGCAGATGGCCAGGAGCGGCCGGTCGTCCTCCAGCGACCAGCGTATCAGCCGGGCTTCGACGCGGTCCATCGCGTCGTCGGACGGGCCGCACTCCGGCCGGCGTTGCTCCCCGTACCGGTGGGGATTGACGTCTGGCCCGCCGGTGAGGAGAAGGCCATCGATGTGCTCGTGGATGGGGTCTAGCTGCGGCTCTTCCTGGAGGAGGGGAACGAGCACCGGCGCGCCGCCGGCATCGGCGACCGCCTGGGCATATGCAGCGTAGCAGCGGAACCCCGGCCGAGGGGTGCCCGCGCCGGTGGAATGGGTGACTATGCCGATGAGCGGCGCTCGATTAGGTGACATAACGACTGACCTCGAAAAAGACCAACACTGTATGAAGCTGCCTCGGCCCGGAGGCGCTGCACATCGGCAAGCCGCCCGCTGCCGCGCTAGCCATCGCTCGATTTCGCCGCTGGCCCGTCTTGCCCGGGCTCCTCGTTCGGTGCCAGCAAGCTCAAGCGTCGCCAGACTTCAGATTGGCGGCCCAAGTGAATGGGCTTGCCATCCTGATTGACGAACGCATGTACAGTGTGGCCCTCGGCCACCTTCTGCGGGACGCTCTCCTGGCCCCCGATGTCGGCTTCGCCCGGCGACGGCGCAGCGGACGGATCGGGCATCAGCCACACCTCGTAGTCGAAGGCCACTCGAGCGCGCGTGAGCTCTCGCATCGTGGTGCGGATGGTGACGATATCATCGTAACGGGTGGTGCGGAGGTAGCGGCAGGTGCACTCGACCACGGGCAGTCCCACCCCCATCCCTTCCATTTGCCGGTAGGGGAAGCCTCCCTCCCTCATGTACTCGGTGCGGGCCACCTCGAACCACGCTATGTAGCTGGTGTGGTGGGTCATCCCCATCTGGTCGGTCTCGACATAACGCACCCGGAAGCGGGTCTCGTTGGTCGCCAAGGCAGGTCCCTCGAACTGTAGATGCTTCTAGTGCTATTCCGGCCATTCGCCGCGAAAGACCGTCTCGGCCGGGCCGGTCATCAGCACTTCGCCAGCGCCGTCCCAGGCCAGCTCCAGTCGCCCGCCCGGAAGCTCCAGCCGAAGGCAGGGCTCGGTCAGTCCCTTCAGTCGCGCCGCCACAGCCACGGCGCAGGCCCCCGTCCCGCAGGCCAGGGTGAGGCCGGCTCCTCGCTCCCATACGCGGGCCTTCGCTTCGCGCGGACTCCGTACCTGTACGATCTCGAAATTCACACGGCGGGGGAACAGCGGGTGGCGCTCGACCAGGGGGCCGATGCGGTTCAGCGGAAACGTATCCGGGTCGTCAGAGATGAAGGCCACGGCGTGAGGGTTGCCCATCGAGACGCAGGTCACCTGGAGGTCTGCGCCGTCCACCGAAAGGGGAAGGTCGATCACCGGCGTGCTCTCGGCCACGACCGGTATGTCGGCCGGCCGGAGGATGGGCGCGCCCATTCCCACCTGCACACGGCGCGCCCGCCCGTTCTCGGCGACGATGCGCAGTTGGCGGATGCCGGCCAGCGTCTCCGCCCGCAGGTCCAGGCTGGCGTGGATGCCCCGGTCGTAGAGGTACTTGGCGAAGCAGCGGATGCCGTTGCCGCACATCTCCGCCTCGCTGCCGTCGGGATTGAACATCCGCATACGGTAGTCGGCCCGCGTCGACGGCAGCACCAGCAACAGGCCATCGCTGCCCACCCCGAAGTGCCGGTCGCACATCGCCCGCGCCAGGGCCGGCCAGTCCCGTTCCCGTGCACCGGCATCCCGGGCGTCCAGCAGAACGAAGTCGTTGCCCGCGCCGTGCATCTTGAAGAATTCCATCCTACGCCTCGCTCGTTTCCCTCATGCCTGCAAGAAGTCCTCCACCAGGCCTGCGGCCGTCTCCACCGTCTGCTTCCAGTCCTGTAAGCTAGAGTCTAGCCAAGTTATGGCCGGGTCGTCAAGACGAAACCAGGTGTACTGCTGGCGGGTGTAGCGGTGGGTGGCGAACTTGGTCCGCTGCACGGCCTCGGCCAGGGTGATCTCGCCCCGCAGGTACATGCCCAACTGCCGGTAGCCGATGCCCGACATCGACGGCAGGTCGAAGGGGTAGCCCATCTCGACCAGCCGCTGCACCTCCTCCAGCAGGCCCTCGGCCATCATACGGTCCACCCGCTCGTCGATGCGGCGGTACAGCTCGGCCCGAGGGCAGGTGAGGCCCAGACGCAGGAGGTGATGGGGCGGCGGCGTGGCCGAGGGCTGGGCAGAGAATGGCCTGCCGGTGACGAGGCAGACCTCGAGGGCGCGTATGACGCGGCGTGGATTGCGCCGGTCGATGCGGCCGGCGGCCACTGGGTCGAGCCGCTCAAGCTCGGCCACCAGCGCGTCCAGTCCCTCGCGCCGCATCCGCTCCTCGAGCTGTGCGCGCAGTGTCGGGTTGGGCGGCACCCGCGGTGGCACCAGCCCCTCCGTGACGGCGCGGACATACAGGCCCGTGCCGCCTACCAGCAGGGGCAGCCGGCCGCGCCCTCCGATATCCGAGATCGCGGCGCGGGCCTGCGCCTGGTACTGCGCCAGGGTGTATTCCTCGTCCGGATCCACAACATCGATCAAGTGGTGCGGGACCAGGGCCCGCTCGGCCGGGGTCGGCTTGGCCGTGCCGATGTCCATATAGCGGTAGACCTGGCGCGAGTCGGCGGAGACGATCTCCGCGGGGAAGCGCTGGCCCAGCTCCAGGGCGAGGGCACTCTTCCCGACCGCCGTGGGCCCGACGATGACGACGAGGGGCTGTTTGTGTCCGCTCCGGCTTTGCCTATCTCCGGACTGATTCACAGCCAATCTCTGACACTCACGTGCCGGGCATCGCCGTGACCAGGCTTTGCCCTTGGGTTGCCGGATTATCCTGATCAATCTGCCATTTCAGGGGGTTATCATCGATGTAGTGCCGGATGCGGTCCAGCTCATCTTCGCCGCGGACGATGTGCTCGTAGTAGTTCCGTTGCCACAGCTTCCCAAGAAACGGTGGCCAGCGGCGGTCTCTTACACCGATGATGTACTCTCGAGTTGTGAGGGACTTGAATGCCTGTATGATCCGGCCCAAGGACCCCTCCGATGTGCCACGCGGCCAAGCCGTGCAGTCGCCAGCTTGATTAGAGCGATGCTTGCCATCACTAGGACCAGAAGCATAAGCCGAACTCGAGTGAAGATCGCGTTCGCCCTTGCCTATGGCTCGTGCACGGTCCTGACGTTCGATGAAAATGACACCGTGAATATGGTTGGGCATTACCACAAATGCGTCCAGCCTGATCCACGGAAACCGCAAGGGCAGATCGCTCCACGCCTGCGCAACCATGGCGCCGGCTTGACTCGGCAGAACCCCCGATCCGTCAACGATATCGCCGAACAATAGGGAGGCCCGGTTCTGAATGCAGATCGTCACGAAATAGGCCCCGGCCTGAGAATAGTCGTATCCCTGCAGGCGTATAGTCTGCCGGTGTAACTTATTCGGATCGAACACCTCAGTAATCCTCCATTCCGCGCCCGATTCACCTGTGGTAGGGGCGAACCTGGTGATCGCCCTGGACACCACAGGGCGGTAGGGGCGATCCTGGTGATCGCCCTGGACACCACAGGGCGGTAGGGGCGATCCTGGTGATCGCCCTGGACACCACAGGGCGGTAGTGGCGATCCTGGTGATCGCCCTGGACACCACCGGGCGGGTAGTGGCGATCCTGGTGATCGCCCCCATACCGGGCGAACACGAGGTTCGCCCCTACTACTACGTCAATGGTACTTCGATCCTGGCGAGTTCCTCCACCATCTGCGTGTACTTGGCGGCGTAGTCCGGCAACGGACGGTGGTGCACCAGATCGTATATCTCGCGGATGTCCTGCGCCGGCTCCGGGGGCTTGCCGTTCAGCATCGCCGCCAGCTTGTTGAGCACGGCACCGGCGTTCTGGCGGTTGAGGCCGGCCTTCTGGCTGGCGCGCACCACATCCACCAGTAGCTCGGTCTCCAGCGGCGTCTGCCCGGTGTTCATCCGCGCCCGCCCGAAGCGGGTGGCGCAGAGGTTGGCCCCGTTGATAGGTGCCCGAATGCCGGCAATGGCGACCATCACCAGACGGCCGAGGGAGCCGGGGCCGGACATCGTGTCGACGCCCTGAAAGCGGATCATTCCGGTGTGGCGTCCCAGGGACTGGATGACGACAGAGGAGGCCCAGTTGATAAGGGGATTGATGTCAACGATCTTCTTGGTGGTGCTGCCGATCTCTCCAACGCCGGCATACGAGAACTGATCGCGATACACCATCCAGCCGGCGATGGGCTTGGCCACGCTCTCGATCATCGCCCCCTCGATGCCGCCGCAGAAGCTGCCCATCTGGGCCGTGCCGCCGCCGTTCAGCCGGAAGCACCCGTAGTCGTTGTAGACAATCGCCGCGGCCAGCAGGTCTACCTCCATCTGCATATCGGGCAGCGTCGAGAGCAGGAGGCCGTCGGTGCGGCGCAGGCCGTAGTCGGGGTCGATGGGAGCGATGAGGGCAGCGGCCCTGGTGGCGATGGGGTAGTAGGCAAGGGCCATTCCCGGCCGACCGGCCTTGCGGATGCCCTCCCGCAGCCACGCCAGCTCGCGCCGCGCCCCGTACACCTCCATCGGCAGGCCATAGATCTCGCGGCCGTCCGTGTGGGTGAAGTTGAAGCCTTCCAGGTAGGTGCCCTCTGGTATCTGGGCGAAGTTCTTCACCACCAGCGGCGCCACCTCCTCGTTGAAGGGCGAGTGATGGCCGGGGCGCAGGGCCACCATTTTCTTCGTCTCGACCGGCTGGCTCTCGATGACCCGGGTGTCGCGGTCGGCGCCGACGATGATGGAGCGCGGAATCTCGGCGATGGCCTGGCGCACCTCCTCCGCGCTGAACTGCACGATCCTCCCGGTCGTCACGCAGTAGATGCCCATCTCGGTGAGGAAGTCCAGGCCGGCCTGGAATACGCGGTCCTCGATGCCGGGGTCGAGGTTGAACCACGACCCTCCCGCGTCGGCCACGATGTCGTACCGTTTCACCAGCTCGTTCATCTTGCGGAACAGGCCCATGTTCCAGTCGTTGACGTCCATCTTGGGGCCCTTCTGGGTCCGCTCCGCGATGTCCAGCAGGCTCAGCATAGCAGTTTCCCTCCGAAAGAAATGATGGCCCGGCACGACTCGCGCCGGGCCACGGCAATAATGCTTATCTATCCAGCCAGAGGAACCGGGGCTCCAGGGAGTACCAGTTGAAGACCACTCCCTTCACGCTCTTATCGATGGCGAAGTTCCAGGGCACGAACCACACCGCCTGGTAGACGGCCTTCTCGTACAGCGTCTGCATGCAGCGGCGGTACGCCTGCTGGCGCTGGGCGGGATCGAAGGTGGCGCGCCCATCGGCCATACACTTGTCCATATCCGGGTCGCTCCAGCCGATCCAGTTCCCGGCGCCGCCCGTGGTGATGCCGCGCGAGTAGTAGTCCACATCCTGATAGTGGTTCAACTGGAAGGTGGTGGCCTCCAGCGTGCCGGTCTGCCCCTTCTTGACCCAGGCCACCCGCTCGATGGCGTCGATGGTCGTGCGGATGCCGATGGCGTCCCACATCTGCTTGTATATCTGTGCCTGCTGGGCGTCGAGGGGGCGCGCCACATGCGTCAGCAGCAAGTCCGCTCCGTTGGGATGGCCGGACTCCGCGACCAGTTGCTTGGCCTTGTCCGGCTGGAAGTCGTAGCGGGGCAGCGTCTCGTCGTACCCGGGCAGGCCGGCTGTCCAGAGGTAGTAAGCCGGCTTGCCTGCACCGCGGCCGAGCGTGTCGGCTATCGCCTGGCGGTTGAGGCCGTACCAGGCGGCCTGGCGCAGCTTGACGTTGTCCTTGAAGGGCCCGTACGCTGGATTCAGCGCGGCGGAGTAGCTGAGGCCGCCGCTGCCCAGCTCGGTATATACGATGTCGGGGTTGGTCTTCAAAGAAGGGATGTCCTTGCCGGCGATGTTGAAAATGGCGTCGATGTTGTGGGCCTTAAGCTCGACCAGCCTCACCGAATCGTCCACGATGTAGCGGGTTACCGCGCCGTCCAGGTAAGGCAAGGGCTGGCCGTTGACGCCCTTCTCCCAGTAGCCATCCCATTTCTTGAGAATCAACTGGTCAGAGGGGCGCCACTCGGCAACCTGGAAGGGGCCGGCGCCCACCGGTTTGCGGCCGAAGTCGTCACCCATCTTCTCGGCGGCGTCCTTGGGAATCATCATAGTATCGTATTTCAGTCCGGGGGCCAGCAGGATCATCACCGAGGCGGAAGGGGACTTGAGGTTGAGGCGGACTGTGTAGTTGTCCACGACGTCGACCGAATCGATGGACTTCACGCTGTCTTTGGAGACACTCTTGGGATGCTTCATCATCCGATCGAGGTTGAACTTGGCGACTTCGGCGTTCCATAGGCTCCCGTCCTGGAACTTGACGCCCTGCCGCAGCTTGAGGACCAGTGTTTTCGGGTCGACCTGGTCCCAGGAGATGGCCAGGTCCGGCACTATGTTCAGCTTAGCTCCGGCCCCGTCCCGTTCGATGCGGGCGAGAGGGCTGAAAATGTAGGTAAAGGCATCGGTATTTCCGTTGGTGAGATGAGGGTCCAACGTCTCCCAGTCGTTGGTGACAGCCAGCCGAAGGACGCCGCCCCGCTTCACCTTGGCAGTAGTCGCCACAGGCGACTCGCCTGGGCGAGGTGTTGCTGTGGGCGCGGCTGTAGCTGCGGTTGTGGCTGCAGAAGCGGGCGGCTTGGCGGCGACGGTCGGAGCGGCGGGTGCGGCGGTGGGCGCCGCCGGCGCGCAGGCGATCAGGAGCGAAAGCACCACGACGATGGTCAGGACCAGAAGCGAGCCACGGTACATAAGGAACTCCCTCCCAGATTCTTCAGTTGTATGAAAGCGGCACCCGCCCTCCGTCTGGGGCGTTGGGTGCAATATAGCCGGGCCTCACTATCGTGTCAAGAAAGCCAAGGCATCGCGCGGGCGGGGATGTTATGGATCTGGAAGAATTAGCTCGGATTCGGCTCGAAAAACGTTGACACTTGGATAGAAATATGTTAAAGTATGACTAACCCCAAGTAGTCAAGTATGGGACACCTGGAAGAACCAGGGAACCCAAGGGCCAACAGGGGCGAGATGAGAAAAGCAGAGCGCATCGAGCGCCGAGTACGGGGAATCCCGAAAGGCACGAGATGAACGAAGCGAAGTAATGTCGAGCCCGTGAAGGTAGCCAGGGATCCCCAGGAAACCAGGCGAAGCAGAAAGGTTACTTGGGGCCTTTTCTTTTGCCGGCACTCGCTTAAGTAAAGATGGAACGATGCAGACCTCGTCTGAGGCGGCACCGTTCCTTCTCGTCCGTGGATCCCGCAGGCCAACGCTCCGGTCCCGGCTGCTTCCCAGCTTATGCTCGTAGCGGGTATTGCCCGTACTCCCGGGCCATATCGAACATAGCCACGACGTTCTCCGGCGGTACCTCGGACTGGATATTATGCACCGAGCAGACCACGTATCCCCCGCCCGGCCCCAGGTCGCGGATGCGCTGCCTGACTTCTGCCCGGACATCGTCCGGCGTCCCGTAGGGTAGGACGCGGTGCGTGTCGATCGCACCCCAGAAGGTCAGCTTATCGCCGAACTCTGCCTTCAGCCGCCTGGTGTCCCCCATGTTCTTCGCCGACACCTGCACCGGATTGAGGATGTCCACGCCAATCTCAACGAAGTCCTGCATAAATGGATAGACCGACCCGTCGGAGTGCAGGATCAGCTTGGCATCGGTGCGCTCCTTGTAGAAGTTGAAGGTCTTCTTCATGCGCGGCTTGATGAGCGCGCGAAAGGTTCTCGGAGAGATGATGGTGCTGTTGGTCGATCCCAGATCGTCGGTGGAAGCCACGACCACGTCGACTAGGTCGCCGACCTCCTCCAGGGCGCGGGCGGCGATGCCCAGCTTGACGTCCAGATAGCGGTCCATCAGGGCCTCAGTGAAGGGGATATTGCCGGCCAGGTCGGAGAAGAAGTTCTCCCAGCCGCGTAGCTCGCCGCAGCGCAGGAAGAAGCACGAGTTGATGGTCAGCACCACCGCGTAGTCGGTCTCCTCTCGAAGCTTCTTCGCCTTCTCCCGCAGGCCGCGGACGCGCCCCGGGTCGTTAGGGTCGGGCCAGGGGTAGCTGTCGAGGCCGGCGATGGTGTCGATGCCGGCCATCGGGCTGCCGTCCGCAGTCAGGTCGTAGTAGTAGCCTCCGGCCGGGCGCGTGCGCACCACGCCCCACTCGTCCACATAGCTGTCGTTGGGCAAGACCTTATCCACCCAGCCCTCGGGCCCGCCGACGGAGATGCCCCGGAAATCGACGTCGAAACGCTGGAGGACGTCCTCGTCGACGTGGGCGGTCTGGGCCATCTTGTTGGAGATAGTGATGGGACGGTCGGCCATCCCCAGGTAGCGGAGCAGGTTCTTGTAGGCGATAGCGTTGATGGCGTCGCCGGCCGCCTGGCTCAGGTCGACGGGCACGCAGTCCGGCTCCTGATGGCTGAGGGCGGCCAGCACCCTCTCTCTATGGGTCATCACAGCAGGCATTGCTCGCTCCCTCCTGTAAGCTAATATCTAGACGATGTCCGTTGTCGCACCCTGGTAGCCGTTGGCACCGTGCGTTTCCGACGAGGCCGGTCCAGAGATGACCTCGCGTGCATCGGCAGGATAGCCGGACTGGATGCCCTTTGTCAATCAACCGTAGCGATCGCAGGGCCTTTCGGTCATCGAGATCGAGCCTGCGTTTTCGTAGGGGCGCACCCGCGTGTGCGCCCTTGAAACTCGGACAGTGACGCAGGGCTGGCGGCACAACCCCATTCGGGCCGACACGCGGGTCGACCCCTACGACTACCACCGGAACCCCAGGTTGTTGGTACTACCCTGTGGCAAGCACCATTGGTGAGGACAGCAGAGCGTACGTTATAACGTTATAATCGTGCCAAGGCCAGCGGTATTCGGGCCAGAGATAGCCGGATTGTAGAACCTGGTACGGAGGTGAGGTAACCATTCAAGCTGGCGGAGTGGAAGCGTGACAACGAATTCGTCCTGACCAGATTCGAGAACTACTGGAAGGATGGCGAAGACGGACAGAAGCTTCCTTACCTGGACGGCATCCGCTACCGACTCATTGTGGACACGGCCATATACCAGGTAGAGCTGAAGGCCGGCACGGTGCACGTCAGCCGCGCACTGGCCCTGTTATCGCCACGGTAGGGCCCTTCCTACCGGGGTTTTCGTTTTCCAGATTCGCCCCTGGCCGACGTGTGATATAATCCTCCGCAAGATGGACGAGCGAGCGCTGAAGCAGCGTTACAGTTCCCTTGGAGAGATGTGCAATTAATGTGAAAGGAAGGTGATGGAAACGGGCTAGGGAAGGGACAGCCATTATGTTTACTGTAGCGCCTGCATCGCCGCATTCGCCTTCATCGGTGAAGGGACGATCAATTTGCTTACATAAGCAGACCAAAAGGAGAAACTGATGCAAACCCTTGGAAAGCTAGGCGTCGCAGTCATTGTCCTGCTCTTCATTGCCGCATGCTCTCCGGCCGCGCCAACCGCTGCGCCGGCCGCGGCCACGAAGCCGCCAGCGGCGGCCACATCCGCACCCGCGGGTCAGCCTACCCCGGCAGCCAAGATCAAGCGAGGGGGCATCCTCCTGCACTCCCCCGGTGCGACCGACACCAATAGCTGGTACCCCATCTATCAGGCTACCGGCGAAGCGCCCCTCCAGTTGCCGGTATTCGAGACGCTGATCCGTTGGGACAACACCTCTACAGACCCGAAGACTGAGAAGTGGGAGATGAAGCCAGAGCTGGCCGATTCCTGGGAAGTTGTTAACCCCACCACAATCAGGTTCAAGCTACACAAAGGCGTGAAGTTCCAGGACGGCAGCGATTTCAACGCCGAGGTCGTAAAGTGGAACTTCGACCAGGCCAAGAATGATCCGAAATCAGGCGGCAAGAACAACGCCGCGATGATGAAGGATATGACGATCATCGATCCCTACACCGTGCAGCTCAATCTGCCCGCCCCATCGGCGCTGGCCATCGTGAACTGGACCCGCTCGGTCGGCGGGAGCGGCTCGCTCTGGAGCTTGATGACCTCGAAGGCAAATTTCGAAAAGAACGGCGCCGAGTACGTGGGCTCTCACCCGATCGGCACCGGGCCGATGATGCTGACCGACTGGAAGCCCGGCGACCGCATGACCTTCAAGAAGTGGGACGGCTACTGGAAGATGGGAGCCGACGGCAAGCCGCTCCCCTACATCGACGGCATCGACAGCCGGGTGATCCCCGATCCGGCCGTGACGCTGACGGAGATGAGGACCGGCAACATTCAGATCTCGGCCTCACTCTTCCCCCAGAACTATGCCTCCGCCAGGGCTGATCCCAACCTCACTTTGATCGTCATCAACAACTCGCCGATTCGGTACATCTTCGGCTTCAATCAGGACAAGCCACCGTTCAAGGACAACGTCAAGCTGCGCCAGGCCCTCCAGTACGCCATCGATAGGGAATCCATCGGCAAGACGCTGGGCTTCGGGGAATACACGGTCAACAAGTACGGCCTCTGGCTCGACAACTGGCTGGGCGTCGACCAATCGACCCCGTACTACTCGTACGACAAGGCCAAAGCGGCCCAACTGGTCAAGGACGCAGGCTATCCCAATGGCCTGGATGTTACTATCGATGTGCCGGTCGGCGGGGTCATCCAGAAGCAGGCCGAGATCGTACAGCAGATGTGGCACGAAATCGGGGTAAGGGCTACCATCAACGCCAACGAAGAGGTAGCCGGCCGGGCCAAGCAGAAGGCCGGCGACTTCCAGGCTGCCATATGGAACATGTGGCCATCGCTGGACCCCGCCCACTATGGCCGCATGCTCTACTGCGATGGCGCGGCAAACTGGTCCAACTACTGCAACAAGAACCTTGAGGCCGCAATGACGGAGGGCGTCAGCAGCTACGACGACGCTCAGCGCGCCGCCGGATACAAGAAGGCCCTCAAGATCATCTACGACGACGCCCTCATCGGCGGCATCTACAATAGCCCCTTCAATCTGACCTATCGCAAGGAGCTCAAGGGCGTCCGCCTGCAGGTGTTCGCGATGGATCTCCAGGAGGTGTGGATAGACAAGTAGCCCGCGCTGCGCCACGAGCTTGCGAATCGTCGCCACAGCGGGGGCCGGCCCCCGCTGTGGCATTCATTGATTTAGCTAACCACTCTATTCTTGTGCTATAATCGCCGCATCAACGCCTTGAGGGGATTTGTCAATATTTCACTTCAAGCAAAGGGGGTGAGAGTCGAAGGCAGATATATCCAAGGGTGAGGCATACCGTTCGTCCGAGATCAGCGACACTGCAGTCGTCTTCAACATCCTCGATGGTGAGTGGTCATTTAGCCTGATCATCCATAGAAGAAAAGGAGAGACGGATGCGAACATTCTGGAAGACTAGTACCCTGATCCTCATCCTGGTCCTGATGGCCTCGTGCTCGCCAGCCGCGCCGACGGCGGCACCGGCCAAGCCTGCGGCGGCACCGACGACGGCCCCCGCCGCTGCACCCACCACCGCAACGGCCGCCAAGCCCGCGGCCACGACCGCCCCCGCAGCCGCCCCCACCCCGGCGGTCAACATCAAGCGGGGCGGCATCCTCGTCCACGCTACCGGGTCCTTCCCGCCCAGTATGGACCCCATCTATGACACGCTGGGCACCCACCTCAAAGAGATGGGCCTTTACGAGGCGCTCCTCCGGTACGAGGTCACCGACTTCAAGGAAGGCAAGCTCGAGCTCAAGCCGGAACTTGCAGAATCATGGCAGCAGGTCGACCCCAAGACCATCACCCTCAAGCTGCGCAAGGGTGTCAAGTTCCACGATGGCTCCGACTTCAATGCGGAGGTGGCCAAGTGGAGCCTGGAGCGCATGGGCAACCGTCCCAAGTCGCTGAGCAAGCGCTTCATGGAGAACGTTACCTCCATAGAGGTGGTGGACCCTTACACCATCAAGATCAACTACAAAGCTCAATCAGCGTTGCAGGCCATGAACCTGACCGTGGCCACGGCGGGTACCGGTTCCATTGGGCCGGCCATTCTCTCCAAAGCGCAGATGGACGCAGTGGGCGAGGAGGCTTTTGGCCAGGGCAAGGTCTCGGGCACCGGCCCGCTGAAGATCGTGGAATGGAAGCGCGACTCCGAGTTCGTCCTGACCAGGTTTGACAACTACTGGAAGGACGGCGCCGATGGCAAGAAGCTGCCGTACCTGGATGGCATGCGCTACCGGTTGATACCCGACAACGCCGTCCAGCTCACCGAGCTGAAGGCCGGGACGCTGCATATGACCCGAGCTCTGGCCCCCGCCGATCTGCCCTCGATCAGGTCCAATCCTGATTTGCAGACCATCATGATCAAGTGGGGCCCCAGCCGCTACTACTACGGCTTCAACCAGAAGAAGGAGCCCTTCGGCACGAACATCAAGCTGCGGCAGGCGGCCGAGTATGCCACCGACCGTGAAAACATGGCCAAGGTGTTCGGGTTGGATGCCGGAACCCCGGACTATCTCATCGGCTGGACACCCGCCTGGTCGGGCTACGATCCTAAGCTGAAAATGTATGACTTCAATCCGGATAAGGCGGCGGCCCTCGTGAAGGAAGCCGGATACCCGAACGGCGTCGAGATCGAGCTGTTGCACCAGATTCAGACTCAGCACCGCCGGATGGCGGAGATGATCCAGGGCATGTGGGCCAAGGCCGGCATCAAGCTGAACTTGCTTCCGGCCGATCAGGCTGCGGCCAGGGAGAAGATAAAGCTCGGCGAGTTCCAGATGCACATTTGGAGTATGGCGCCATCGCCCGACCCCGCGTACTACGAGCGGATGTTCACCTGTGAGGGTGCCGCCAACTGGAACAACTACTGCAACAAGGAAACGGACAAGTGCATGTTCGAAGCGCAAGCCGAGCTTGACCCCACCAAGCGGGCCGACATGTACAAGAAGTGCGAGAAGATCGTGCAAGAAGAGGCAATGATCGGCGGCATGTACCTGACGGATGCCGTGCTGACCTACCGCAAAGAGGTCCACGGCCTCAAGATGCAGACCCACTCCGAAGACGTGCAAGAGGTGTGGCTCGACAAGTAGCTGACACCACCGGGCCTTCGGAGTGACGGTACCGCCACGGCAGGGTCATTCCTGCCGTGGCTATTGCATTACTCACACAATTGGCACCACCAGTGTGATATACTTTGCACCGAAGGGCCGGCCCGCGAGCGTATGGCCGGCAACACCAAATCGCAGGAAAGGAGGTGACAGGAATCGGTTAGCGACGGAAAAGGCACCGGGCCGATCGGGCTCGCCCTTTGCGGCAAGCTCTGGCGCCAGATAATTTAGCGATGACCAAACGGGCTCACTCGAAGATTCAACGTTCGGGCGGCCTGTTGTCCAAAAGGCCGCCGGCAGAACTCGAAGGAGAGACAAATGCGAACATTCGAGAAGCTAGGCGTCGTCATCCTTACCCTGGTCCTGATAGTCGCGTGTGCCCCGTCTACTCCTACGGCAGCGCCCACCAAGCCGCCTGCCGCTCCTGCTGCCCCTACTGCTGCCAGCGCCCCGGCGCCCACTACGGCGGCGGCAGCCCCGACCAAGCCGGCGGCGCCCGCGGCCAGCCCCACGCCGGCAGTCAAGATAAAACGGGGCGGTATCCTCGTCTCGTCGGTGAACACAGCGCTGCCCAGCCTGGACCCCCTCTTCGACATTCGCGGCACAAACCTCAAGGAAGTTGCCCTCTATGAGGCCATGCTGCGATACGAGGTCACCGACCTCAAGGAAGGCAAGCTCGAGATCAAGCCCGAACTGGCCGAGTCCTGGCAGGTAGTCGACCCCAAGACCGTGGTGCTGAAGCTGCGCAAGGGCGTCAAGTTCCACGATGGCTCCGACTTCAACGCCGAGGTGGCCAAGTGGAGCCTGGAGCGGATGGGGAGCCATCCCAAGTCGCTGAGCAAGCGGCTGGCGGAGAACTTCGCCTCCCTGGAGGTCATCGACCCTTACACCCTCAAGATCAACTACAAGAACCCATCGGGCCTGAATCTGCTGAACCTGACTGCCGCGACTGCCGGCACCGGCTCTGTCGGGTCGGTGATCCTGTCCAAAGCCCACATGGACAAAGTGGGCGAGGAGACCTTCTCTTCCCAGCCTTCCGGCACTGGACCGATGAAGGTGGCGGAATGGAAGCGCGACGATGTCCTCGTGGTAACCAGGTTTGATGGTTACTGGGGAGACGGCGCCGACGGCAAGAAGCTGCCCTACCTGGACGGCATGCGGCAGAGGTTCGTGACCGACAACGCAGTGATCCAGACCGAGCTGAAGGCCGGGACTATGCACATCACCCGCAGCCTCTCCCCATCGGATCTGGCAGCGATAAAGGCCAATCCGGACCTGGACGTCATCCTGATGAAATGGGCTCCAATACCGCATTACTTCGGATTCAACCAGGAGAAAGAGCCCTTCGGCAAGAACCTGAAGCTGCGCCAGGCCGTGCAGTATGCCACCGACCGAGAGACTATGGCCAGGGTGCTGGGGATGGAGGCCGGGGTGCCCAATTACTATCTGGGATGGACGCCGGGCTGGGTTGGCTACGACGAGAAGCTCCCCCGCTACGAATTCAACTTGGATAAGGCGATAGCTCTGGTGAAGGAGGCTGGGTACCCTAACGGCGTGGACCTGGTCCTGCTGCACTACGTCCCGACCCTCGACCGGCGGAAGGCCGAGATGCTGCAGTCGATGTGGGGTAAGGCCGGCGTCCGCGCGACCCTCGATTCTGGAGAGGCGACCAGTGCCAGGCAAAAGATAAAGGCCGGCGAGTTCGAATCGCATACCTGGAACATGGCCTACTCGCCAGACCCCGCTCACTTCAACCGTATGTACACCTGCGAAGGAGCGGCCAACTGGAGCAACTACTGCAACCGGGAGGTCGACAAGTGCATGCTTGAGGGTGAGCGGGAGACCGACACCGCCAAGCGGGTGGGAATCTACAACCGTTGCCAGCGGATGATGTATGAGGATGCCCTGGTCGGCGGGCTGTGGCAGGTATCCCCAGTCCTAACGTTCCGCAAGGAAGTTAAGGGCATCAAGATACAAGCAGCCTCCGAAGACTACCAGGAAATCTGGCTCGACAAGTAGCGCGCCGACACACAACCCTCGCCGTGGTGCGGAGGCATCTGCACCACGGCTTTCTTTTCGGCCGCGCCCACTGCCGTCCTTGCGTTGCAGTCCACCCAGGGATGCCGACACGTGTGCAACGGACTGCCGGGCTGATTGCCATCATGCCGCAGTGGGCGCGTGTCGCGCGCCCACTGCACGCGCTCGCCGGTGCCTACTGGGTCTTCACGACGATGTCGCCGATGATGTTGGCGGCCTCGTCACCACGGTCGGCGGCGTTGCTGAGGTGCCGGTACACCTCCCGCATTTTGAGAATGTTGACCACGTCTTCGACTGAGCGGACGCTCTCGAAAAGCTCGACGAGGGCACCCCGGTACATGCTCTCGGCCTGGTTCTCCAACGACTTGGCGCGGGCGGCGTGCTCCGCCGCCACAGAGGGGTGGCTCTTCAGTTGCAGCACCGCGTAGTAGATCTCCTCCGCCGCCCGCGATAGGATGCCGGCCATCTGCTGCAAGCGCGGCGTGGGGTGTATCTTGAGCAGCGTCATCTCGTCGATGGTCGTATAAGCGTAGTCCAGGATGTCGTCGATCGCCCGGGATAGAGCGAAGATGTCTTCGCGGTCGATGGGCGTGACGAAGGTGCGGTTCAGCTCATCGATGAGGATCAGCCTCAGCTCATCCTCCTCTCGCTCCAGGTCCGTCACCCGCTGGGCCATAGCCGGGTCGTCCGTGTTCGTGAAGGACTCGAATGCTCTCATGCCGTCGAGCGTCTTCTGGGCCTGGTCCAGCAATAGTTTCAAGAAGTCCGTGCGCCGGGGCTGGAGCATCCGTCTGAAGGGCATCGAGGCACCTCCTCATTTGCGCAATAAACTCACAAACTGGCTCACGCGCTGGCTCAACGAGCAAACAGTGTACGCGTCCACTGGTACAGCAAAGCCGCGCCGGCGGCCGTGGCGGGGAGCACCAGCGCCCAGCTAAGGAAGATGTTCACGGCCACGCGCCATCGGACGCGGGACACACTCTCGGCAATGCCAACGCCCATTATGGCCGACGCCATCACCTGGGATGCGCTCACCGGGCCGCCCAGAAGGGCCGATGCCAGTACCACCAGTGCCGCCGGCCCTTGAGCGGCGAAGCCGTGGACCGGCCGTATCCGATAGATGCGGACACCCAGGGTCCGGATAAGTCGCTGCCCTCCGACGGCCGTACCCAGGGCCAGGCCGAGGGCAGCCAGCGCCACTACCCACCAGGGTATCACGAAGCTGGACATCGCGCCAAAAGCCACCAGGGATGCCGCCATCACACCGATACTCTTCTGCCCGTCGTTGCTGCCGTGGCCCAAGGCCAGGGCAAACGCCGTGAATAACTGGAGGCGCCTGAGCTGCACGTTCACGCCGGGCGCGGCACCGGCCAGGATGGCAAGCAACGCCCTCAGCATAACATAGCCCAGAATCAGGCCCAGAAGCGGGGAAAGGAGTAAGTACAGCACGACCAGGAGCAGCCCTTCGACACGGAAGCCGGTCGTTCCGATGGCTGCCAGCGCACCGCCGACCAGACCGCCGACCAGCGCATGGGAAGAGCTGGAGGGCAGGCCGAGATACCATCCCAGCAGGCCCCAGGCGACGGCAGAGAGCAGGGCAGCGAAGAGCACGGCAGGAGTCAATGCCTCCGGCTTCAGCAGGTCGTTGCCCATCGTGGCAGCCACGGCCGAGCCGAAGGCAAAAGGGCCGATGAGCTCGCCTGCGGCCGCCATCAGCAGGGCACGCCGCGGCGCCATCGCTCGCGTCGAAATGAGCGTCGCCACCGCGTTGGCGCTGTCGTTGAGACCGTTTACATAGGCGAAGACAAAGGCCGTTCCCAGTACTAGCGCCAGGCCCGGCGTGGTACCCACCACCCGACCCTCCATCCATCGGCAGTACAGTACGAAGCCTCGAATTGGAGCACATCGGTCGCCAGATCGCGCTCTGCCTTCGGACTCCGAGGTGCGACACGGGGCCGCTCGGGTACTATATGTTTCTCATCTTTCACAAGCCGCTTGACCGGCTGCTGGAAAGCCGCAGCGAGCCGGCGTTCTGGTCCCGCGCGGCGCCCTGTTGCAGCCAGTCCTTTGCCGCCGATGCCAGCCCGGCCAGCGGGCCGGTGCGCGTCGTGCACGTGGGCAATGAGCGCAGGAAGCTGGAGCCGTACGACTTCGTCTGGATACGCTTGTCCAGCACGACCACCACACCGCGATCGGCCTTGCTTCGAATGAGCCGGCCGAAGCCCTGTTTGAAGCGGAGGATGGACTGTGGGACGCTGTACTGCGAGAACGGCTCATCGAAGGTCTCGCTGCGCGCGGCGATGAGCGGATCGGTGGGCACGGCGAAGGGCAGGCGCGCGATGACCAGCACGCTCAGCGCGTCGCCGACGACGTCGACCCCCTCCCAGAATGAGGCGCTTCCCAGGATCACGGACCGGGGGTTGGCCCGAAAGGTGCGCAGCAACTGGCGGGCCGATCCATCGATGCCCTGCGCCAGGACCTGTATGCCGGCCTCCTCGAGCGCCGGGCGTACCGCCTGCCACGTCTGGCGTAGCTGGCTATGCGAGGTGAACAGACAAAGGGTGCGCCCCTGCGTGGCCCGGCATAGCTCGGTGACAGCCTGCTGCACGTGCTTCTGGTAGTACGGCCGCTCAGGCTCGGCTATGTCCTCGGGCAGATACAGCAGCGTGGACCGGACGTAGTCGAAAGGCGAGCCCACCAGCAGATCGGTAGCGTCGGGCAGGCCGAGCCGGCCGCGGATGTAATCGAACCTTCCGGCCGTGCTGAGGGTGGCGGAGGTGAGCACCAGGGTGTGCCGGTCACGGAAGAGACTATCGTTCAACAGCTCTCCCACGTGCAGCGGCGCGATGTGCAGGGAGACCTCTTCCGACTGTTGGTCGGTGGCGGCCCAGTAGACCTCGTTGGCATCCGGCCTGGAAACGAGGGCTTCCACGCGATCTCGGAGCTGCTGGTTGTAGTAGATCTGCGCCGCCAGCTCGCCCAGCAGGTCTTCCCAGTTGCCGATGCCCTGGTCCTCCAGTTGCAGCAGGATCGTGTAGATCTTGCTGACTACCTCCTGGACGGCGTGCAGGCAAACGCTCAGATTGCCCCAGGCGATGTCCACCTGGGCCCATGCCGACTGGCTGCGCGCCCCTGATTTCAGCCGCAAGCAGGTGTCGTAGCCCCGGGATTCCTCGGCGTGTTGCTCCAGGAAGCGACCGACCTGCTCGAAGAAAAGCCGGGTGGCATTGCGGGCACGCTCCACCTCCTCGCTCATCTGGTCGACGAGGGCGTTCAGGTCACGTTGAATGGACTGAGCGACCTTGCTCCCCCGCAGCCCGGCGGGCACCTCGCCCGCCAGGCCCGTGCGTCGATGAACGCCGGCCGAGCCGGACAGATTGTCCAGGTACCGGAGGACCTCGCGCTGCGAGGCATGGAAGGTGAACTGGTCAGTGGCTTCGTCCTCCAGGTGGTGGGCCTCGTCGATTATCAAGTGCTGGTATTCGGGCAGGATCCGATTCTCCGCCGCCGCATCCGAGAGCAGCAGAGCGTGGTTGGTGATAACGATGTGGGCGGCCTCTGCTCGCTCCCGTGCCCGGTAGACGAAGCACCGATGATGCCTCTGGTGCTCGCACTGCCGGTTCAGGCACGACTCGGAGGTGGAGTGCAGCCGGCTCCAGACCATCCGCTGCTTCTCGTTCAGATTCAATTCGCTGACGTCGCCGGTGCTGGTGGTAGGAAGCCAGACCAGTATCTTCACCAGGGTGGACAGCTCGTCGAGATTGAAGGTAGGCTGGCGACGAAGGGTCGCCCAGCGCCGGCGGCAGAGGTAGTTTGCCCGGCCCTTCACCAGCGCCACGCGCAGTTGAAGGTCGAGCATGCGCGACAGATCCGGCAGGTCTTTGCCATACAACTGGTCCTGCAGATTGAGGGTGTTGGTGGACACAATCACGTGCTGGCGGTTGGCCGTCGCGTAGTGCACCGCCGGCAGCAGATAGGCCATCGACTTGCCCACGCCCGTCCCGGCCTCCACCAGCAGTTGACCGCCCTCGTTGAAGACCTGGCTCACCTGGCGCAGCACCCTCACCTGCTCTTCCCGATGCTCGTAGCCGGGTAGCTTCTGCGAGACAACGCCCCCCGGCTCCAGCAATCCGGCCACGGCATCGACATCGATAGAAACGGTCCGCTCCTTTGGCTTGAGGGCCCGGCCCTCCGTCCGCTCCTGGCCCAGTCCGAACTCGCCGAAGCCTTTGGCCACCAACTGGTCGCGAATCGACGCACCCATCGCCTGATGGCTCTTCTCGCGTTCCAGTTCCCGAAAGAACAGCGCCGGCGGCCACCTGGTCGAGCGGGCCAGGCGGTTGATCTCCTGAATGGTGCCCAGGTCCAGGCCCAGCGCCTGCTGCCACAGTGCCAGGAACAGCTCCTTGGTAGCCAGCGCGTCCCCTGCCGCCCGATGCTGGTTATCGGTCTTTATGCCGTAGAACTGGGCGAGGGCGGCCAGGCTGTACTCAGGAAGCTGGGGCAAGAGAATGCTGGCTAGCTCGAATGTGTCGAGCTGGGAATTGGAAAGGGCGATGCCCTTGCGCGTCAGGCAATCGAGGTCCAGGTTGACCGATTGGCCCACCAGCGGACAGTCCTCCAGGAAGGCCCGTAACGGCCCCGCTACCTCGGAAAGGAGGGGGGCCCGGTCGACGTCGGCCTGCTCGATACCGGTGAGCACACGGATATTGTAAGGAATCTCGGCCCGAGGATTCACCAAAGTGGACCAGGAGTCCAGCACGCTGCTCCCCCGGAATTTGATAGCGGCAATCTCAATGATTTCCTGATTGTCAGGACGAGCGCTGGTCATTTCCAGGTCAATCGAAACGCAGGTACGGTTCAAGAGCAGATCCTTCTAAGCACAAACCTGAGCACAAACACAAAGGTTGTGCCGGGAGAGCCTATTCAGTATGGTCGCCTGGTGGCTGATCGCGCAGCGTGTAGGCAGGTCAATGATTAATCTGCCGTCATTGTAAATGGACGGCCGCTGCCGGTCAAGCGCGCGCCACGAGAGTGTTGAATGGGAACCAATGAATCGCGGACTGTCCCCACTCGGCCCAAGTCATGCCCGACCTGTGGGGCGCATAGGGCTTGATTCGAGGCCAAAATAGGGATGGCCTTCGTCGTTCTCATTCT
>JAMCWG010000106.1 GCA_023475235.1 Chloroflexota bacterium | reverse complement strand
ATCCCAGACAGGAGCGCCGGGGAGCACCTGCCCGGCCCAGATGGCGGCCACAGCCAGCAGATTGCAGGCGAAGCCCAGCCAGATGACCTGCCGGGCCGCGCCGTAGCCGTACACCTCGGTCAGCACATCGCCGAAGATATAGCTGATGGGGAAGATCACAATGGCCGCGGGCACCAGTAGCCCGCCCACGCCGATCAGCTTCACCGCAGTGATGTTGGCAGTGATGAGACACGTGATGAAGACGGCCGTTATGATCACGAAACGCTGCGAATAGCGCATTCAGTTACCCCGTTGGTGCCCAGCCCGCCCCGCACACCATTCAACAATCAGAAGTAGCCGGTCATCAGGCGCGCTACCCATTCGGGGACGCGCGCCTCTCGCGCATCATATTGCGGGAAATACGGCTTGATGTCAAGCAGGGGAGTGCCGTCGACGGCATCGAGGCCGCGCACCCGCACTCGATTGCCGCGCACAGCCAGCAGCTCGACGGCCGTAACCCCGATGGGGTTTGGACGGTGACGGGCACGCTGGGCCAGGATGCCCAGTTCCGGCATATCGGCCCGTCCCTGGGGACGGCGGCGCATACCAGAGAGTGGCGGGGCCTCGTGCATCCAGAACACCACCAGCACATGCGAGAACTCTGCCAGGCCGTCGAGGGCCGGGGCGTACTGCTCGTCCAGCACGAGGTCCGATTCTACCGCGCCCCAGCCCTCGTCCACGGCCTCGGCGACGCCGTTCTCGACGCGGCCGATAGCCCGCACCTTCAATTCCACACTACTGCTTCACCGTGACCGGCGTGTGGCAGATGTCGCAGTCCTGGCGAATGGCCTGGCCGTCGGGGCTCACGTGCTTATTGTCGTGGCAGCGGAAGCAGCCCGGCGTGGACTGGTGGCCGATGTTATCGCCGTAGGTCAGGTAGTCCACCTTCATTTCCGGGAAGTCGTTATCCCGGTATATCTGCTGCATCTCGGCGATGGCAGCCTTGATAGCCCCTTGCTTTGCGGCATACACATCCGGATAGGTGGTCTGATAGAAGCTGGTCAGCCCCTGCTCGATGGCACGCGTCGCCGACGCCTCGTCCGGGTAGGTTAACGACAGCAGCTCCTGGCCCTTCTTCTTGACGAACGGCAGGCTGGGGTCGATTCGCTTGGCCGTCAGAGACGCATCGAGGGCTGTGCCGGGGGGTATTATGTGATGTGTCGGCCGGTTGTGGCAGTCCATACAGTCCATCGTCCGCTTCTCGGCCTTGGCCAGCACATCTGAAGTAACCGGCACGTCGCTGCGCGTGAACTCGACGGCCTCCCCCGAAGGCTTCTCCAGCCGCACCCAGGCGATATTCTGGCGGTCTTTGTCCAGCGCCGCGTAGGTAATCTTATTGTCGGCGCTGACGTGCCAGTGGATGCCGGTCGCATACCCCAGTTGTGCTTCGGTCCCGCCGACCTTCAACACCATCGACTTCTGCTGTGGGGTGTTCTTTTCGTCGAGCTGGTAGGTCGTCCACTGCCTGAGCTTTTCGCCGTAGAACTTCTCCGGCCAGTGGCAGGTCTCGCAGGTCTCCCGCGCCGGCCGCAGGTCGCTGATAGGGACGGGGATCGGCCGCGGGTATGAGTTGGTTGCCACAGCGAAGACCTGGCGGGTGCCGGAGATTTTGGCGCGAACGAACCAGTCGGCGCCGGGCCCGATGTGGCAGGCGGTGCAGGTCACCCTGGCGTGCGGCGAATGCTGGTAAGTCACATACTCCGGCTTCATAACCGTGTGGCACACCGCTCCACAGAACTCCGTCGAGTCCATGAAGTTGTACGCCCGGTAGCTGACGCCGGCCAGGACACCCACGAAGACCAGCGTAGCGGCGGACCACAGGATGAAGCCCCGCTGCTGAATCGGATCGTTCAGGTCGAGAACGGGGAATGGCCGCATTCCCGGGAGCACCGCTTCCGCAGCGGGCGGGTGCTGCCGGGTCCAGATCATACCGACGGGTATCAGTATCAACCCGACGACAAATGTGGTTGGCATTAACACGAAGACGAGCACGCCCAGGTAGGTAGTTACTTTTCCGCCCACCAGCTCGAAGAGAAGGAGGAAAACGATGATGATGAAGCTGGAAGCTGCCAGGATCGCCCCGGCATAGGTGACAGGGTTGTGTATAAGCCAGGAGATTCGCCTGCGCTCAGCCACTGCGCTGCCAGGGCCAGGACCATTTGCCTGTTGGGCCGCCATTGAGCCACCACCCCCAATTGTCTATTATTTTGATTGTGTATTATTCTGACTAGCGGCATTATAGTGAAGCACGCCCAACCGCGCAATGCCAAAATGTCCCGTCTTTGTCCCGACTATTGCGCCAGCGGGGGACACCGTGTTATTCTGAGGCCGGCCGGGAGCCATCGCACCGACAGACCCGGCCACGCGAAGGGCACGACGGGAGATAATGTATGCCAGTGAGTGTCGTTATCACGGTAGACGCGCGGGCCTGCAAGAAATGCGGCATCTGCGTTGAGTTCTGTCCCAAGGCGGTGCTGGAGTCCGGGCCGTTTGGCGAGGTGCTGGTGACCAGGGCTGAGGCCTGCAACCAGTGCCGGCTCTGTGAGCTGCGCTGTCCGGACCTAGCTATCACTGTGGAGGGTGGCTGATATGCGAGCCAAGCCGCGAGCCAGACTGATGCTGGGCAACGAAGCCTGCGCCGAGGGGGCCATCGCCGCCGGCGTGCGCTTCTTCGCCGGATACCCCATCACCCCGGCCACCGAGACGGCCGAGGTAATGGCCAGGCGCCTCCCCGAAGTTGGCGGCGTCTATATTCAGATGGAAGACGAGCTGGGAAGCCTGTCGGCCGTGGTGGGCGCCTCCGCTGGCGGCGTAAAGGCGATGACCGCCACCAGCAGCCCGGGCTTCTCGCTGATGCAGGAATTCATCAGCTCGGCCATCATCGGCGAGTATCCCCTGGTGGTGGCCAATGTTATGCGACTGGGGCCGGGCATCGGCAACATCGTAGCGTCGCAGATGGACGTTATGCAGGCCCGCTGGGGAGCCCACGGCGGCCTGCCGATGATCGCCTTCTGCCCGTCCTCGGTGCGGGAGACCTTCGAGCTCACCATTAGGGCAGTGAACTGGTCGGAGCGCCTGCGCACGCCCGTTCTGCTGATGACCGACGGCGTCGTCGGACACATGCGCGAGAAAGTGGTCATTCCCGAGCCGGGTGAGATCGAGCTATGGAACCGGCCGCTGCCCGCGGTGCCGCCGGAAGAGTACCAGTGCTTCGATCCCGGCCCCGACAATGTGCCGGCGATACCTCCCTTTGGCGGCAAGTACAGGGTGCACTACAATGCCGCGATCCACGACTTCCGCGGCGTCACGACGATGGCCGACCCGAAGTGGTGCGAGTACGGCGTGCGCCGCCTCGCCGCCAAGATAGAGGCCCACATCGACGAGCTGACCGAGACCCACAGCGTGCTAATGGACGACGCCGAGATCGCCGTCTTCGCCTACGGGCCGGTGGCGCGGGCGGCGGAGGCGAGCGTCCGGCAGGCGCGCGAGATGGGGATAAAAGCCGGCCTGATGCGCACCGTGACCCTGTGGCCGTTCCCCGAGAAGCAGGTGCGGGAGATGGCCAAACAGGTCGAGGTCATCGTCGTGCCGGAGATGAACCTGGGCCAGATGGTGCTAGAGGTGGAACGCTGCGCCGCCGGCCAGGCCCAGATCGAGTCGGTGACCAGGGTGGACAGTATGCTGATAACCCCCAAGCAGGTGCTGGACCGCATCACGGCGGTGGCGCCGAGGAGGCAGATCCCGTGGCCAAGCTAAAGCCATTGACAGAGTTGCGGAAGGAGCACTTCCACTTCAGCCGCTTTCCGACCACGTATTGCCCGGGCTGCGGCATCGGCAATGTCCTGCAGGCGGTGACACGGGCCATCGACGAGACCGGCAGGCCGCCTGAATCGTTCACCTTCGCGGTAGGCATCGGCTGCTACGGCAACATCGGCAACTACCTCGATTTCGACGAGCTGCGGCTCTCGCACGGCCGGGTCCCGGCGATGGCCACGGGCCTGAAGCTGGCCCGCCCCGACCTGAATGTCATCGCGATGATGGGCGACGGCGACGCCACGGCTATCGGCGGCAACCACCTCATCCACGCCGCCCGCCGCAACATCGATATAACGGCCATAATCCTGAACAACCATACCTACGGCATGACCGGCGGGCAGTACTCGCCGGCGACCAGGCTCGGCGATTATGCCACCACCGCACCTTACGGAATGCTGGAGCCGGCCTTCGATATATGCAAGCTGGCAGAAGGCGCCGGCGCCACCTTCGTCGCCCGCACCACCACCTTCCGTATGGTCCAGACCATCGATATCGTCCGCCGAGCCATCGAGCACCCGGGGTTCGCCCTTGTGGAGATAGACAGCCAGTGCCCGGTCATCTACGGCCGGATGAACCGCTGGGGCGACGCCGTGTCGATGCTGAAGAAGCAGAATGCGCTCACGGTGACCCTGGAGAAGGCGAAGACGATGACGCCGGAGGAGCTGAAGGGCAAGATAGTGGTGGGCATCTTCAAGCAGGCGGTCGAGCCGGAGTTCACCGGCGAGTACTACAAGGTGATCAACCGGGTGCGGAGGCCGCAAGATGCAAGCTAAGCAATGGGAGGTGCGACTGAGCGGCACGGGCGGCCAGGGACTGGTGACGGCAGGGATCATCCTGGCCGAGGGCGCCGGCATCTATGATGGGAAAGAGGTTGTGCAGACCCAGGTCTACGGCCCGCAGTCGCGGGGCGGCGCCAGCCGGTCAGAGGTCATCATCAGCGACGAGCCGGTGATGTACCCCGAGGTCACCGAGTCCGATGTGCTGCTGGCGATGAGCCAGGAGGCCGCCGACGCCTACATCCACGAGCAGCGCGCCGAAGGCATCGTGCTGGTGGACTCGACCTTCGTGAAGGTGGTGCCGGAGACCAGGGCGAAGGTATACGCGATACCGCTCACCAAGATAGCGCGCGAGGTAGCCCGCACCGAGATCGTGGCCAGCATCGTCGCCCTGGGCGCGCTGGCGACCCTGACCGGCATCGTCTCCCAGGATGGGCTGGAGCAGGCGGTGCTGGCCCGGGCGCCCAAAGGCACCGAGGAGGCAAACCGGGCGGCGCTGCACGCCGGCTTCGCCGCGGGCCACGAGGTGCGGGAGCAATAAGCGGAGACCAGCCATTCCCTCCTCATGCCAGGGAGAAGGGCGCTATAGGGAGAAGCTATTCCCTCTCCCTCGCGGGGGAGAGGGAATAGGGTGAGGGTATAGAAAACTCCTGCGCGGGTTCGGAACCCGCGCAGGAGTAGGATCTTCTAGCCCTGGGAGAGGAGGAGCCTCGTCCGACCCTCATCCCCATCCCTCGCCCTCGCCCAGGCGAGTCGCTCGCCAGAGTCGCCTGGGCGAAGATTGGTGAATATGGCGAGTCTGGCGACCTCTGGCGACAGGCGAGTCGCCTCCCGCCTCGGCGGGTCGGGCGCCTAGCGTCGCCTCTGGCGACCTTTGGAGACTGGCGACTTCTCCCAGAGGGAGAAGGGAGTCGCGGAATCCCCTCTCCCAGAGGGAGAGGGCTAGGGTGAGGGACAGAGGGCCAGGGTGAGGGACAAATCCGTCACCGGGCAGACTGAATGGCGACAGCCAGGGGAGGCAGAGCGAGCTTGCTGAATAACGTCACTGTGCTCCTGTTGTCCGTCCCGTTTCTGGTCATTTTGTGGCTGGCCAATATGGCCGACCGCAGCCGGCTGCGGGGCCGGCGGGGCACGGGCCTGGCGGCGTTGGGCTACGTTATCCTGGTCATTTACTATATGGTCCTGCTGCTGGCCGGCCTCCTGTTCCTGGCGCTGGCGACTATCGTCCCCGGGTCGGTGTCGTCCTCCAGCCAGCAACTAATGCAAGGCATCGCCTCGCCCGGCCTCGTGGCCCTGGGCCTGACCTTGCCACCCCTCTTCGGAATGCTGCTCCTGCTCCGGCCGCTGCGCCGCCTTCTAGCCTGCCTCATCGATATCGACCCAGCCAGCACCACCCACGCCGTGGCCCTGGCCTACACGATGTTGATACCCATCAACTTCCTGGCCCTCCTCGGCATAGGGCTCGAGAACGCGGCCGCTGGGGTAGGAGAGGCAAGCAGCACAGGCGACAGCCAGATGCTCATCAGCCTCTGGAGCCAGGAGCTGCTCTTCTTCGCAACGGGCGTAGTCGGAGTGGGGCTGCTCTCCCGCCGCGGCTGGCGCGCTGTAGCGGGGCGCCTCGGCCTGATGGTGCCCGGCCTTCGCCAGGCAGCCCTCGGCCTCGGAGCGGGGATCGTACTTGCGGCCCTGTCCCAGGCCATAGTAGCATCGATCACCGGCCTTGGGTTCCCGGTAGACGAAGGGGTGCAAAGGCTGAACGAGCAGATCTACGGCCCGTGGTCGCGGACGGTCCCCGGCATACTGACCATCGGCCTGTCCGCCGCCCTGGGCGAAGAGACCCTCTTCCGGGGAGCGCTGCAGCCTCGTTTCGGTCTGGCGCCGACGGCCGTGCTCTTCGCTCTGGTGCACTCCAACTACGGCCTGAGCCTGGTCACCCTCATCGTGCTGGTCGTGGGCATCGCGCTGGGGCTCATCCGGCAGCGGTACAACACCAGCACATCGATGGTGGCCCACGCGGCCTATAACATCGCCCAACCGCTGCTGGAGTTGTTGCCGTAGGAAGCACAGGCGATACGGACACGAGGGCACATTCGACTAACACGCACCGGCCCTTAGCATCGGCCGAAGCAGACAAAGGCCATTAAGTAACGGGAAGCAATAACTGTGAGCAATTTGACCGCCGCGGCCCCTTTTGCCATCCTTCTCATAACCATAGTGCTGGCGAACCTGGCCGATGGCCGCCGGGCGTGCGGCCGGTCGGGCATAGCATTCGCCGTTGCAGGCTATGCTCTCCTGATCGCCTTCTACCTCGTTCTCTTGGCACTGGGTGCTATGGTCCAACTGCTCGGGACCGCTCCACAGGAGGTGTTGCCGCCCCCTGTGCGGCAAGCGCTGCCGGCCCTTGCCTCGACCCGTCTCTTCGCCCTGGGACTGTGGGCGCCGTCGTTGCTCGGCATCGTCCTCCTGCTGAAGCCCACGCGCCGGGCGGCTGCTAGGGTGATTCGCATCGATCTCGCCAGCACCGTGCACGCCGTCGCCCTGTCGTTCACAGCCCTCGTGCTGGCCAACCTTCTGGCCACGCTGGGCCTGGGACTGGAGAACCTGGCTAATCAACTGGCGAATCCCGGCTTGCTGGCGAGCGACGTGATGACGATAGCCGTCATCTGGGCACAGGAGATATTCTGGGTCGTGCTGGCGCTGGCCGGCGTGGGACTGTTCACCAGGCGCAATCTGAGCGACGCCCTCCGGCGCCTCGGACTGGAGGTGCCGACCCTCCATCAGGTAGGGTTGGGCATCCTGCTGGGCGTGCTCCTGGTGCCGCTGGTGGCGCTGATGATCGGCGCAGCGACGGCCCTCGGCATCCCAATCGACACCGGGGTAGAGAAGCTGAGCGAGCGCCTGTTCGGCCCGCTGGCCCGCTCCCTGCCCGGCATCCTGACCCTCGGGCTTGCCGCCGGGCTGGGCGAGGAGACCCTCCTACGCGGCGCCCTTCAGCCGCGATTCGGCCTAGTCCTGACTGCCGCGCTCTTCGCTCTGCTGCACTCCACCTACGGCCTCACCATCGTCACCGTCGTGGTGTTCGTGCTAGGATTGGTGCTGGGCATCGTTCGGCAGCGGAACAACACCTCCACCAGCATGCTCACCCACGCCACCTATAACATTGTGATGGCCGGGCTGGGGCTGTTGGCGAGGTCGTTTCAGCCGTAAGGCGGAGACAAGGAAGGCAACCATGCGTGCAATGATGTTGGTCGAGCCCCGTCCCATCGAGGAAAAGCCACTGGCACTGGTCGACATACCCCTGCCCGAGCCCGGGCCCGGCCAGGTCCGCCTGCGGGTCGTGGCCTGCGGCATCTGCCACACCGACCTCCATATCGTGGAGGGCGAGCTGCCTCCCCATAAGCTGCCGCTGGTCCCCGGCCATCAGATCGTGGGCTACGTGGACGCGCTGAGCGAGGGCGTAGAAAAGCTTCGTTTGGGGGACCACGTGGGCGTGCCCTGGCTGAACGCCACCTGCGGCGAGTGCGCCTTTTGCGGCACCGAGCGCGAGAACCTGTGCGAGCGGGCCCGGTTCACCGGCTACGACGTGGATGGCGGCTTCGCCGAGTACGGGCTGGCACCGGCCGACTTTGTCTATCCCATCCCGCCGGGCTTCCCCTCCCTTCAGGCAGCGCCCCTGCTGTGCGCCGGCATCATCGGTTACCGCGCCCTGCGCCTTTCCGAGATACGGCCCGGCGGCCGGCTGGCCCTCTTCGGCTTCGGCGCCTCCGCCCACATCGCCATCCAGATTGCCCGCCACTGGGGCTGCCGCGTTTATGTGTTCACTCGCGGCGCCCATCACCGCGCGCTGGCGGAGCAATTGGGCGCCGAATGGACCGGCTCGGCCGGCGACGAGCCGCCATCCCGGGCGGACGCCGCCATCGTCTTTGCGCCAGCCGGAAGCCTGGTGCTGGATGCGCTGCGGGTAGTTGACAAGGGCGGCACCGTGGCCCTGGCCGGCATCTATATGACGCCTATCCCGGAGATGGACTATGCCAGGTATCTCTATCACGAGAAGACCCTGCGCAGCGTGGCCAACAGCACGCGCCAGGACGCCGTCGAGCTGCTTCGCCTGGCGGTTGAGATCCCCATCCGCACTGAGGTCCAGGTCTTTCCTCTGGAGCAGGCGAACGAGGCGCTGCTGCTCCTCAATCAGGGCCGCATCGAGGGAGCAGGCGTGCTGCAGGTGAGCGACGAGCGTCGGTGATTCCAGTAGGGGCGCACGGCCGTGCGCCCCGCACGATGGGGCGGGGCATCCCTCTGTGGGCGAATACGAGATTCGCCCCTACCGACTGCGGGCGTCGGGCGATGCGAATTCACATCACCCCTGCGCGGGTCCTGAAACCCGCGCAGGGGTGATCTCCACACGGCGATTGAACAACCTTGCCCTGCCAGGCAGCCGACAGCGCGGGTCATTCCACCCACGCCTGTTCCGCGCCCGCCAACCAGAGCGACGGCCCTCCGACAAGGGTGGAGCGCTAGGGCTGGTAGGCGACTTCGTACAGCTCCATGGCCGGTATAGCCGCGGCAGTCGTGACCTCGGCGCTTTCGGCGCTCAGCGTGCTGGCTATCTCCGAGCTAGCCTGCATCTCGGCTTCCGTCGCCCACAGGGTGATCTCAATCATCCTGCCGCTCTTGAAGTCAACGAGAAGGTATCCGCCCTTGAATCCGGGCAGATCTTGGAGCATTGGCAGCACCTCGTCCTTGAAGTGCATTGCTCCCTCGTCGACCCGCTCCGGCGATGCGTAGATCGTGGTCACTCGTGCGTACACGCAAGTCTCCTTCCCTGCCCTCCGGCAGGACGCCGTGGAGCTTCAGACCTTGGCCAGTGCCGGCCACTTATGACATCGGCCTCTACCTATCACCATATCTTAGGCCGGTTACCCCCGTCGAGCATATGAGGCGACAGAAAGGAACACGCTTGCGCAATGCCCCGGCGCCGTTCTGCTTCTCGCCTCCTGGGACCAGGCTCTGTCCGCAAAAGCTTGCCCTTCCCGCCCGCGATGACTATGATTGCCGTATCACGAATGGGACACCCCTGCAGCTCACGGGAAAGCGGGCCGCGGTTCTACCAAGAACTCGGGGCTAGCCATGCGCTCACTTGACTGTGAAGCAGTTCGGTCGAGCAAACCTCGCCCCCTGAGCCCCCTCTCCGTGCACGGAGAGGTCTCCGAAGGTCCGTAGCGGAGCGGCCTGTGGGCCGCACCGCAGGATACCCTTCGGGCACGACTCGCCGTGGCGAGGGGAGGCCGAAGGCCAGGGGTGAGGTAGCCCCAGACGGCCAAGTGGTACGGACCAGCTATGCCGCCATTCTTGGCGGAACCGCAGGTCGGTGTCGACGCCATCGAGGAGGCCACGTGGCGGCATCGGAACGCCCATCAACTGCTACCATCTGGACTCAACGCCAACGGTCCGCGCTGGCGGGCGGCGCCGCGGCCTTCGGCCTCCGTCTGGGGGTCGATCAGCTTGACCGCTTCCATCAATATTATGACGAGCTGATCTCCTGGAACCGGCGGTTCAACCTGACGGCCATCACCGACCCCGACGAGGTGCTGGGCAAGCATTTCCTAGATTCGCTGTCCTGCGTCCTGGCCTTCCCGCCCGGCGACCCACAGAGCCTGGCCCTGATCGACGTCGGCACCGGCGCCGGGTTTCCGGGCATCCCGCTGAAGCTGGCATTGCCCGGCCTCCACCTCGCCCTGCTGGAAGCGACGCAGAAGAAAGCGCTGTTCCTTTCACATGTCCTAGCTTCGCTTGGACTGGCGGACACCACTGTACTGAACGGCCGCGCCGAAGAGCTTGGGCAGGTGGCCGAGTACCGGGAGAGGTTCGACGTGGCCGTCTCCCGTGCCGTGGCCGAGCTTGCCGTTCTGGCGGAGTACTGCCTGCCGTTCGTGCGCGTGGGCGGCCGCTTCATCGCCCCCAAGAAAACCGGAATCGAGGAAGAGGTAAAGTCGGCCCAGGAGGCTATCTCCATTCTCGGCGGGAAGCTGATGCCGCCCATATCCCTGGCCGACCCGACCCGTCAGCTAATCGTGGTCGATAAGGTGAGGCCGACCCCACGGGCATATCCCCGCCGGGCCGGGCTGCCCCCCAAGCGGCCGCTGGGGAGGCCGCGCGGCGTGGCAATGGGTCCTCGTTAGGCTCGGATCAAACGCCAGGCCGGGCTCCAGGTGCTGAAGTTCCGATCGCCTAGCTGAACAGTGCGCGCAGCAGCAGAGATGTCGCCCAGGCCAGCACCGAGGTTGCCGGAATGGTGAGCACCCACGTGGCAAATATATCGCCGGCGATCCCCCATCGCACTGCCGATAGGCGGCGGGTGGCGCCGACGCCCATTATGGCGGTGCTGATGGTGTGGGTAGTGCTGACGGGCAGCCCCAGTCTGGATCCCGCCTCTATGACGGAGGCGGCGGAAAACTCCGCCGCGAACCCCTGTACCGGCTCCAGATGTGTGATGCGCGTGCCCATCGTCTTGATGATGCGCCACCCGCCGATGGCGGTCCCCAGCGCCATGCTGGTAGCCGCCAACAAGATAACCCACAGGGGCACGTGGAAGGTCGACAAGGGATAGTAGATGACCAGGGCAGTGGCAATGACGCCCATATTCTTTTGAGCATCGTTGCTACCGTGACTGAAGGCCATGAACGTCGCGGAGCCGATCTGGACGTACCGGAAGATACTATTCACTTCGTGCGGCTGGCTCCGCCGGAAGAGCCACAATAGGATGACCATCGTTAGCAGGCCGCCGCCGAATCCGATGATGGGGGAGATAAGCAACGAGAGAACGATCTTCTCCAGCCCATCCCCCACCAGACTCTCCAGCCCGCCGGTGGCCACCGCTGCTCCTGCGATGCCAAAGATCAGCGCGTGGCTCGAGCTGCTGGGAATACCCCGGTACCAGGTGAAGAGACCCCAGGCCATCGCCGCTATGAGCCCGGCCAACAACGTGCTCAAATTGACGGACTTTGGATCGACGATGCCGGTACCGATGGTCTGGGCGACGGCGGTGCCCGATAGCGCGCCAACGAAGTTCATCGAGGCGGAGATCAGGATAGCCCGCTGGGGAGACAGCACTCTGGTGGAAATGGAAGTAGCGATGGCATTGGCCGTGTCGTGAAAACCGTTCACGAAGTCATAAGCGACTGCCAGGCAGATAACTATGATGAGGACTGCGAAGGACTCAGCCAAAAAGCTTCACCAGTGTATCGGATTAAGACAACGAAGATCGAAATCGGCCCGACCCGCGAGACAGCGATTGGGGCGCGGCGAACGGCAGCCCAGGCCCACTAAGTATGCTTCATCACCAGCGCTTGCAGTGCATCGGCCACGTCTTCGCACCTATCGGTGGCACTCTCCAGCAGCTCGTATATGTCTCGCCATTTGAGGGTGTCCATGGCGTCCTTGGGCTCGGCAAAGACGCCGATGAGCGCTGCCCGGTGCACCCGGTCCGCCTCGTTCTCCAGGCGATTGATCTCGATGCAGTGCTCCAGGATACGCTTCATCTGGGAGCGCTCCCGCAGCAGGGGCATCGCCATGTTCAGCACCTCTGCCGAAGTCACGATGATCGAGCTCAGCCGGCGGGCCTCAGGCGTCGGCTCGACAATGCGGTACACCACCATCGCGTCGGCGGCCCCCTCCAGCCGGTCCACCACATCGTCCATGGCGCTGGTGAGCCGGGCGATATCCTCGCGGTCGAAGGGGGTGATGAAGGTAGTATTCAATTGCTCGATAATGGTATGAGTGATGAAGTCTCCCTCGTGTTCGCGCTCGACGATCGCGTTGACCCGGTTCTCCAGATCATCGTAGTGCTCAAGCATTTCTTGCAGCAAGCGCGCCGTATGCAGAACATTCCCAGAGGCCTTTTCAAACATATCAAAGAACTTTGATTCTCTAGGTATGAAGCTGAATCTCGGCATATTCGACCTCCAGCGGCATGTTACAACAAATCGCAGCAGGGATTCAACTGCGCGAGAACGGTCTCGGTCAGAAGCTTGACGCTCGTCCACGGCGATGCTATACTCTCCCTAACAAAAGTGGGTGAGTAGCCCACGTCATAGCTCAATAGCTGAGAAGAGGACGAGTAATCGGGACGAAGGGCCACAGAGAGCCGCGGCGGCTGGGATGCGGTGCCCGGGAGCTCGACGAAAATGCCCTCGGAGCTGCAGGCCGAACCTATTGCGGATAGTAGTAAGCCGCGCCGGTGGTCCCAAACGGGACCGTAGCCCCCGTTATCAGGGCTGGAGTATCGGACCGATCGTTCGACCGGTCCCGTACTTGCCGAGGCTGGTGTCGCGAGGCACCGGCAAACGAGGGTGGTACCACGAAAGGCGCTCTTCGTCCCTTGAGGACGAAGAGCTTTTTGTTTCCATAAATCCAACCGAAATCGTGGGTAACGTGGACAAGATACGGCAATGAGCACACACTTGAACAGCCGGCCTGGGTCCGCTGGCATCACGCAGACCAAGTATTACACTTTCGCTTCGCCACCCAATGAGGTGCTGCTGGACAGTGGGGAGCGGCTGGGCCCCATCACCCTGGCCTACGAGACCTACGGGCAACTCAACGCGGATCGCAGCAACGCCATCCTGGCCCTCCACGCCCTCTCCGGCGACGCCCACGCCGCAGGCATCAGCGCCGACGACAACGGCGTAAGCGCCATCGAGATGGGAATGGGGGGAGACACAGGCCCGCAAGACAACGTCGACTATCGAAGGCTCGGCTGGTGGGACAATATGATCGGGCCGGGCAAGGCCTTCGACACCGGCAAGTACTTCATCATCTGCTCCAATGTGCTGGGCGGCTGCCGGGGCTCCACCGGCCCGTCTTCCACTAACCCGGCAACGGGCCGGCCCTACGGCCTGAGCTTTCCAGTGGTGACCGTCGGCGATATGGTGAGGGCCCAGCGGCATTTGATAGAGCACCTGGGGATTCGCCGACTGCTGGCCGTATCCGGCGGATCGATGGGTGGACAGCAGGCCCTGGCGTGGACCGTAGCCTATCCGGAGATGGTACGGGCCTGCATTCCCATCGCCAGCTCCGCCCGCCTCAGTGCTCAGGGCATCGCCTTCAACGAGGTGGGCCGCCAGGCCATCATGCGCGATCCAAACTGGCGCGGCGGCGACTACTACGGCAGCGAGCCGCCCCGCGGCGGCCTGGCCGTAGCCCGGATGATCGGGCACATCACTTACCTCAGCGAGGAATCGATGCACCAGAAGTTCGGCCGGCGCCTGCGGCAGAAGGAGCGGTTCGGCTTCGATTTCTCCACCGATTTTGAAGTGGAGAGCTACCTGCGCCATCAGGGAGAGAGCTTCACCCAGCGCTTCGACGCCAACTCGTACCTGTATATCACGAAGGCCATCGACTACTTCGATCTGGCGAACGGCCACGGCTCGCTGGTTAAGGCCCTGTCCGGGGTGCAGGCCCGCTTCTTGCTGATGTCCTTCAGCTCCGACTGGCTTTATCCTTCCTCCCAGTCGAAGGAAATCGTCCGGGCGCTGAAGATTTGCGGGAAGGATGTCAGCTACTGCGAGATCAAGTCGTCCTACGGCCACGACGCCTTCCTGTTGGAAGCGGCGATCCAGACCGACCTGATCAGCAGCTTCCTGGCGCACACGCTGGCGAACGGGTAGGAGGATGGGGAGGCTTATGGAGACACCAACGGCTGCGAACCTCGGGCGACTGGAACGACGGCCCGACCTGCGTCTCATCGCCCAGTTGGTGTCCGAAGGGTCGACCGTGCTCGATCTGGGATGCGGCGAGGGCGACCTGATGCATCTGCTGGTCGAGGAGAAGCGGGTCGTTGCCCGGGGCATCGAGATCGCCGAAGAGAAGGTCTACCGGTCCATCGCCCGCGGCCTCTCCGTGCTGCACGGCGACCTTGACGAGGGCCTGGGCGACTATCCCGACAAGTCCTTCGATTATGTCGTCTTGAGCCAGACGCTCCAGGCTGTTCACCGCCCTCTCTTCGTAGTGCGGGAGATGCTGCGCGTGGGCCGCCAGGGTATCGTCAGCCTCCCGAATTTCGGCTACTGGCGGGTGCCCTTTCAGCTCTTTTTCACCGGGCGTATGCCCAAGACCGCCCAGCTACCCTACGAGTGGTACGACACGCCGAACATCCACCTGGCCACCGTGAGGGACTTCCACGCCCTCTGTCACGCCGAGGGCATCACGATCGTCCAGGCCATCTATCTGTCGAACGGCCACCAGGTACGTGTGCTACCGAACCTGCGCTGTAGCATCGCCGTATTCGTGCTGGAGAAGGGCCGATAGCCTCCCGCCGTCGGCACAAC
>JAMCWG010000055.1 GCA_023475235.1 Chloroflexota bacterium | reverse complement strand
CCCGCCTGGCCCGTGCCTACAGCCTGGCAATGCCGCCGAGCGGTCGAACGCTCTCCGGTGGTATCGATCCGGTGGCCCTATACCCGCCCAAGCGCTTCTTCGGCGCCGCCCGCAACATCGAGGAAGGCGGCAGCCTAACTTGCATCGCCACGTGTCTTATCGACACGGGCAGCCGCATGGACGACGTGATCTACGAGGAGTTCAAGGGCACCGGCAACATGGAGGTTCACCTGGACCGCAAGCTGTCCGAGCGCAGGATTTACCCATCTATCGACGTCCAGCGTTCCGGCACCCGCCGCGAGGAACTCCTGCTCGACGAGGTTACGCTCAAGCAGGTCTGGACCATGCGCCGAATGGTCGCGGCGCTCGGATCGGAAGGGATCGAGCTACTGCTGGGCAGGATGGCCAAGACTCCCAACAACGCCGAATTCCTCACAACGCTAACCAAGGACGTGCTCTAGGATCGCCTCCTCTTCGGCGCGCTGGCGCCGAGGCAGTCTCAGAATAGCAATTAGAGAAGAAGCCTCGGGTGGAAGACCCGAGGCTTCCTGGACTTTGGCCCATTTTGGGTCCAGTCGCTCGCTTGGCGAGCTGGCAAGGTAGCTGTTTTAGTGCCGCATCGGACTCAGGCCCGCTGCAAGCCCTGCACGGCATTGGCCTTGGCTGCCAGCCAGAGCTCCTTTTTCGTCCAGTTTGTGCCCGGACCCGTCCAAACCCTTCGAAATTCCTGGCTGCCCCAACACTCCTGCCGGAACGCTTGCCATAGCCGGCTGAACGACCAGCGCTTGCCCCCCCGCCACCACCGTCCCACCGGCTGCGGTCCACCCTCCAATCCCCAGCTCCGGTAGCCCGCCAGAACGAGCAGACTGTACGTCCACACCTGCCACTGCACCGCAAGTATCGCCGACACCTTCCCCCAGCACTGGATCTCTCCCACTCCCAGGCCCGCCTTCATCTCCCGGTGGCTCACTTCTACTTCCCATCGCTGCCAAGCCCACCCCAGCAGATCCTCGGCCGGCCAGGGCAGCACCCATCGCCCGTCGCACTCTACTGCCGAGACCAGCCAGTACGCCGGCTCCCTCCGCCGCGTCCGCCCGTTCACCCGCCGGTCGATCCCTTTGACAACCAACAGAAACAGCGGCTGCTCGGGTGCCCCTTTCACCACGTACGGCCCCTCCACCCGGTAGGTCACCGGGATCGTCCGCCCCCTCACCCTCAATTGCGTCCTCTGCCACCCGCTCCCCTCGGCCAGCCACTCGTGGGGATGACGCGCTTTCTCCCCGTACTTGCGCCGCCGTCCCCGCCCCCTCGCCTCCCGAGGTGGCAAGCCGTACAGTGCCCTATTACGCGCACACCGCGCCAGCAACGTCGTGCGCTCAGGCAACTGTGCCCAGACCCCTTTGCCGCTATAGGACCCATCCCCGATCACCAAGAGCCGCTGCTCTGCCCGCCCCTCCTTATCCAGCTCCTTCCTCAGCCACCTCACCCGCCCCAGCGCCGCCTCCCACTCCTTCTGGGCCGGCACATCCACTGGGCGAACCGCCTTCTCCGGCAATGCCGCTGCCCACTCTATCGGTACCGCCCGGCGGTATCCACTCGGACTAGGCGGCGTCAGCCACGCAATGTCGACGAACCGCTGCGCCCGCCTTATCCCCGGCTTCCAGGCCGGCGTATGCGCATCCTTCGCCCAACTCGTCCCGGGCATCGTCCGGCTGTGCCGCGGCACGTGCACCCCGTCGACCACCACCGCATACGGCCCCTCAAGTGGAGTATGGGTGAGCGTCTCGCCCAGCAAGCAGCGCACCAGTTCCTCCCTGTCCAGCCGCGGCTGCTCCAAGATCCGGTAGAACGCCGTCCAATCGTCCTGGACCAGCCCCAGCGCCACCAGACTCTGGGTGAGCGTGTGCCGGCCCAGGCTCAGATACTGCCCCAGCGCCAACGCCTCCGCCCGAGCAAACACCCGCTCCTGAGCGAAGGCCGAGCGGTGTGCCTCAAGCAACGCCAACAGGTGCCCAAGCACCGGATGACTTGCCCGTTCGATGTCGCCAATGCTATCCTTACTCATGGGGCTACCTCCCGCTATGGAGTTTGTTTCTACTCTCCAGTGTAGCGGACAGTAGCCCCCTTTTGTACCCCTTCGGGAAAAGAGCCAAAGTCCAGGGCTGCGGGCACAGCCCGCAGCCCAATAATTCAATAATCTCTCGCATAGGCGCCTCACCGAGAGAGCGAGCTCTAAGACCCCGGCAGCAGGACGTATTTGATCCCCTCCTTGTTCCGGAAGCCCGTGAAGGCCTTTTCCCAACCGTCGAGGGGCAGAGCGTCCGTGACGAGCGGGCGGGTCCGCACGCGGCCCTGGCCGAGCAGCTTGAGCGCGTGGTCCCACGACTTCCAGGTAGAAGCGAAGGAGTTGCGCACATCAACCTCTTTGAGCACCGCCAGGTCGGCGTCCATCTCGATGCGCTTTCCAAACAGGCCCACCTGGACGAACTGCCCCCCGCGACGTACAAGCTCATAGCCCAGCCTTGCTCCACCCGCCGCTCCCGAGCACTCAAAGACCACGTCAGCCCCCTGCCCGCCGGTCAGATCGTTCACGAAGTCAGCAGCCGGTTGAGCCTCCACATCTATCGCGTGTTGGGTGCCAAGCTCGCGGGCCAGCTCGAGTCGCGGGGCATCCGTGCCGGTGCCGGCCATTACCACCTGGGCGCCGCTGGCAACCGCGATCTGGGCGGTCAGCAGGCCAATCGCGCCCGGCCCCACCACGACCACGACGTCGCCCGCCCTGACGGACGCCTTCTCCAGCACGGCATGGGTGCAGCAGGCCAGCGGCACGCTG
>JAMCWG010000072.1 GCA_023475235.1 Chloroflexota bacterium | reverse complement strand
CCTCCATGGGGTGCAAATTCGTGGCCGCACCTTGCACAGGGCAGGACAGCAGTCTGGAACAGGACCAGCGTTTCGCCGCTCAGCACCGGTTCCATGCTTTGCAGAGGCCGCAAGTTTATCAACCGGCGGCTGCAGGCGTCGTGGCAGAGTCCGCAGCCGATGCAATCGGAAGGATTGTGGCGAATGGAAAGCTTCCCAGCGGCCTGTTCCAGCGAGAGTGCCCCGGTAGAGCAGTACTTCGCGCAGATGCCACAGCCATCGCATCCCGCCGCGATGCTGAGCGTGTAAAAGGGTAGCGTACCGGAATGGGGGACCGGCGGGCCGGCCTTCTTACGTAGCAGGGAGATCGCGAGGGCGCGTGTGGGCGACGCCAGGCTCGGAAGGCCGCGGACCGGCGTCTCGGTGCCCTCCTCCTCTGAGATGGCGCGGGCAACCGCCGTGGCCGCCTGGCTCCTCACGTAGGAGAACAGGTCGCGCCGGGACACGTCCTCCGAGCCCGCCGGCCGGACCGGCGCGATGCGCGGCCGGCTCTCGATTCCCGCCTGCTCCAATGCTGCGCAGGCGAAGATCGCGGTGGCCAGCGCCACTTGCAGGCCTTCCTTGCCGTCGCATGCCGCACAAGGCGAAGAGTCCAGCGCAAGATCGGAGTCCGCCAGTATGGCGGAGGCGATGAGGAAGTCAGCGTTGAGCGCGCCCAGGCAAGGAACAATCAGGTCGGCGCCGGCGTGACTCCGCCCGCAGGCGATCATCACGTTATCGCGACCCGGCAGCCTAGTCAGGATGCCGGCGTAGGAAAAGCCGGGTAGCTCGAAGGCACCCGTTGGGCAGACGCCGATGCAGACGCCGCAGCCGGTGCACTTTTCCAGGTCTATAGTCGGGGTTGTGCCGAGCGCGATCGCGTGATGGGGGCACAGCAGGGCGCAGCGGGTGCAGGAGGACTCCCGATGCCTGGACCGCAGGCACCGCCACCCGTGCGCTACCACGTTCCGGTCGAAAAACCGGACCATCAGATCACTAGCCCTGAAGCGGAACGTCGCTACCCTCCGGTGCTGAAAGTGCCTCCCACTCATCCAGGAGGTATGACCTGGTCAAGCGCGCCATGGCGCGATAGAAGGGCTGTCTGGTGGCGAGCGATACCTTCTCGCAGAAGTCGGGCGCCCAGCGCAGCAGATGCTCGGCCAGGAACCGGCGCTGCCTTTCCACCAGGGACTCCGCCTCGGCCGGGTCGCGGGACCAGGCGCCGGCCTCTCGCTGGGTCAGGCTGCGCATCACCTCGAGCTCAACTCCCAGGTGGTCGGGGACGCCTCGCCAGTCAGGCGGCAACTGCAGTCCCAGCTCTGTCATCTCACGCTCCACCCTCACCGTCGACTCTCCCCAGTGAAGCCCAGTATCGCCCTGGACCTGCACCGACTCGTGGGGCGATAGGTGGGGGCCTGGTCCCAGGAAGAGGCGCGTGTACTCTACCGCCAGCGTCTCTAGGAGCCTGTGTTCGCTCATTGTATAGAAGCGGCTTCCCAGCCGGACTCCCATCTGATCCATGGCCTGCTTCATCTGTTCCGACCGCAGCGCCTCTATCAGCTCACGCCTCGGCTCGGACATGAATACCGCCGCGAGAAGAGCGTAGGCATTGGCCCTCGCTTGTGCCGTCTCGGCTCGCTCTTCGCTCAAATCCGATCTCCTAACCAGTCTCAACTTTCCAAACGCATGTCAATATTACTGCCTTGGAGCACCCGGCGCAAGCATATCCCTGCCGACACTCCAGTCGCTTGCGCGCTCCGGCAAGCTGAGACTATACTGTGGGGCGCGGTTAGGAGGTGAACGGGATAGAGAGATTCGAGCGCGTCGCGATAGGATCCCAGATCGGCCGGGCAGGGCTCCTCTGGGTACACCTATCCCTTCTGTTTGTCGCCGCCACTTGGGGGATTAACTTTGTGGCGGTCAAGGCCGCGCTGGAAGAGTTGGCGCCGGTGAGCCTCACGATAGCCCGCCACCTCGTCGCCTCGGCGGCCTTCCTTCTCCTGCTACCCTTCCTTGGGGTGCGCTTCAGGGCCTTGCCCGTGCGCGACCTTCCTCGACTACTCATTGTAGGCCTATGCGCCGTCGGCAGCGGGATCACCATTCCGTTCGGCCAGGCGCTGGTCCCGGCCGGCGTGGCCAGCCTCATCGTCACAACCAGCCCGGTGTTCACGGGCATCCTATCGTTCGTATTCCTTAGGGAGAGGCTGGGGACCGTGCGGTCCGCCGGCATCTCGCTGGCATTTGCCGGTCTCCTCGTAATGTTCTTGCTGGCCGATTCAGGATCGGGTTCGGGATCGGCCAGTGTAGCCGGGTTTCTTCTGATGCTCGCGGCCCCCGTGTGCTGGTCGCTCTACACCGTCGCCGGCAAGTCCATCGTGAGCCGATACCCGCCAATGATAGCCACGGCTTACGTGTTCGTTCTTGGTACTATTGGTTTCTTGCCCCTGATGTTCGTCCTGGGCGCCATGGACTTCTTTCCTCCGACGCTTTCCAGTATGGAAGGTGACCTCGTTCACCTGTCCCTCAAGGGATGGGCCCTTCTTCTTTACACGGCCATTGGCCCTCTGGTGATAGGCTACGGGCTGTGGTATCGCGCGCTGAAGCGTCTCGAGCCCAGCCAGGTCGCCGTGTACATGTACCTGGTTCCCCTCTTTGGCGTGGCCTCCTCTAGCCTGCTTCTGGGTGAGCCCGTTACCCTCTCCATCATCTTTGGAGGGGCCGCCATCATCGGAGGAGTAGTGCTGGCCAATCTGTAGTGAATCCCGTGGTACCAAATGGCTATTGGCACGGGGCAGCATTCGTGTTACCATTATTGATGCGGATTCATTTGAGGTT
>JAMCWG010000180.1 GCA_023475235.1 Chloroflexota bacterium | reverse complement strand
AGGGGCCGGCATCGGAATGTGGTCGATCACCGTCAACAGGGCGACAAGGATCGAGCTTTGGGTTACCATATGGTTGCCTCCGTGCTAGGGTCTCACAACCATATAGTACGGAGCACCTGCGCCGGATCGCCATCCGGCGCAGGTCCCTAATTATGACCAGGCCTCAGTTAGCCAACGTTAACCGTCCTGTGTGGGTGCCGGCTCTTGCGAGCCATCCAAGCTTCCATCCACAGCATTGGCGACTAGTACCAGCCTCAGAATACACTAATTCCCATCTCAATTCACATCGTGATGTGAGTTTCCTCTCTTGACAAAGGAGAGGGATCATTCTCTTGACAAGATGGTCAGATTGTATTACAATCTGATTGTTAGATATTCAGACTCACACTGGATCAAGCGCTAACCTACCGAATTGCCATAGAGGACAGGTGACTGCGCGATCAGTGTGGATTTACACCAAAGGCTGGTGAGATCTATTGCAGCAAAGGAGAGCCGCTTGTGATGGTGGGTGAGAGTGCTATGCAGACCCTGGAGCGTCCCACGCTCAGCAGTTCAGTGTATAACAAGGTCAAGCAAGCCATCATCTCCGGCGAGCTAGCTGCGGGCAGCAGAATTACAGAGAAGATGCTGGAAAACAGCCTAGACGTCAGTCGTGGCCCCGTGCGGGAGGCGATAGTACGCCTGGTCCACGAAGGCTACCTGAAGGGGAAGTCGTACAAGGGCTACCGGGTGAACCACCCAACCCCGCGCGAAGTGCATGACACTATGGAAGTGGTGGCTGCGCTCGTGGGAGCGGCATTTGAGTTGTGTATGGAGCGTGCCGATGACCAGCAGGTCGCAACGTTAAGTGCTGAAGTGGACGCCATGGAACGCGAGATGGAACGCGGGCTACGAGAAGGCGGCTTCGAGCTCTACGGCGCCAAGATGAGGCAGTTTATGCGGCTGCCAGTGCTTTTTTCACGTAACGAGGTCCTGGTCTCGCTTTATGAACGACTAACCAATCATCCGGCTTACATTTTGCCCTGGGGGATCGATGATCCGGTAGCGGTGCTGCGTAGGGCACCCGACTTTCCCCTATTGCGGCAAGCTGTCCTGGAGCGGGACGGGGTCACCGGCGGGCGAGTGATATGCGACATGCTGCGACGGAGTTTGAAAGATGTGTTGGCCGAGCTAGGAGAAGGGGGAGGTGGGTATGGCTGAGTGAGGACTTATGGCTGTAGCTCGTGATGAATCAGGTCAATCAGGAAGCGTATGAGGGGGCTATCTGATGGACAGAACATCGAGTTCGAAAAGCGGGGTAACCGAGGCAGGACTTCCGTGGTGGATGTCACTGAAGGTCAATGCACTTCCCGTTGTAGTCAATAGTGGGAATGGCGTGGGCGGCTACTTGGCCGGAGGAGCCCGTCTAGACGAGGCGGAGCTTCAAGAGTTCTTGGCGACAGCTATGCCTAGGCTTAAGTCCCAGCTGACCGAAGCGAATTTTCTGGAACCAGTGGTAATTACGGAGAATGAGGGGGACATCCTCAAACTCCGTGACGAGCTTCGGGGAGACGTAGACGTACTTGTGCCACTATCCGCAGGGCATATTATACATCGTGGGTGGCGGCACACTGTCCCTATCGAGGTGAGACTTGGCGCAGTGGGGAGGCCTATAGTCAGGCTAAACTACATGGTGTGGGACTTCTTGGCATTGGATACAGTTGCTGCGCTTAAGGCGGGGGGCACCGAAGCGTACTTCGCGGATACGCCCGCGAAGGCAAACGAGATACTCAGGATCAAGCGGGTCAGGAAGGCCCTGGAGAAAACGAAGATCGCCGTTTTCGAGACCGTCAAGAGCCCCTCATGGCCAATCGGTCTCGCCGTCCCCACGAACATCGTCGACCCACGGCTGATTAAGGACAAGATTGGTATTGATGCGACGTATGTGCCACTATCTCGCCTGAAGGAAATCGTGGAATCTATACCCGAGACTGAGGCGCAGGCAGTAGCCTCAGACTGGGTCGCGAAGGCCACGGAGGTCAGCGATGTCTTTCGCGAGGGGGAGACCGGCCCAAAGTGGATCGCACAAGAGGCCCGTCTTTATCTCGGCCTCAAACAGGTAGTGTCCTCCCTCGGTTTCACCGCCATCTCTGGCTGCTTGGGACCTTGCATGGGCACACCGCCTATCTTTGAGAACCAGTGCCGTCCATGCCTTGCTTTTACTATGCTTAAAGACGAAGGGGTCCCCTGCGGATGCGAGGCGGATCAGAACACCATGTTGGCGATGATCATGTTGATGTACCTCGCCGGCAAACCAGCCGACATGGGGAATACACTCATCCCCACGTACACTGACGATCACATGGAAGACTGGATGGTCCCGAACCCAGGGCCAGATGTCATCGCGATCTCTCACGCAGTGACGCCAACGCGGATGAGTGGATTCGACAAACCTGCCGACCCCTACAGCATCCGGGGTGCTCATTGCTCCTGGTGTTACGGCACCTGTGGATACGTGGAGCTCAAGAAAGGACAAGAAGTCACCGTAGCCCGACTGGGTCCAAGAGCTGAGCGAATGCTGATCGCAGAGGGAATCATTGACTCTACACACATGACCGTAGTGGAAGGGAACCGCAACGCGGCGTACGTCAAGGTCAAGAACAGAAGTGACTTCTTTGACAAACAGTCGGAGTTCGGAAACCACCTAACGTTTGTGTATGGACGGGAGGGGGATGCTCTGGGCCGTCTTTGCCAGTCGTTTGGCATCGAACCGGTATTCGCGTGATTCGGTCTTGGCAGAATCGTGGACTGGGAAGCCCCTCGAGAACTCGGTAAAAGCCGCGAATTAACGGAGGTCGATAGGAAGTTAAGTTCTCAGTGATCGTGTCGCTCGCTGCGCTGTAGTCATCGTCCTCTCCCCGGCTTGGCGATTGTTTCAAGAGGTTGCGAGCAAAGGAAGGAGGATGGAAACAATGCGAGCAGGAGTTTATCTGACGATCACCGTAGCGATTGTGTTTGCTCTGCTAGGAGCTTGCGCCCCGGGGGTAGCCACCGTTGAGCCGACTAAACCAGTGCCCTCTGTCGCGCCCACCGCGGCTCCGGAACTGGCCGCGCCCAAGATCAAGCGGGGCGGCACGCTTCGCCTGGGGTATGACCGCGATTATCCCACCATGGACCTTCACCTGTCGTCAATGAACTTGCACTGTCAGTGGCTGATCTATAACTCCCTGGTGACGTACAACCTTGACCAAGGGAGCGGGAGGTGGGAGGTTGGACCGGAGTTGGTGGAAACCTGGGACTTCGTTGACCCTGTGACTTTGGTGCTCCACTTGCGACGGGGTGTGAAATTCCAGGATGGCAGCGACTTCAACGCTGAGGTGGCCAAGTGGAATATCGAGCGCATGAAGACCCATCGGCAGTCGTACGCGAAAGCCCAAGTCAAGGACATCAAGAGCGTCGATATTATCGATCCCTACACAGTGAAAGTGAATCTGTTTGGCCCATCCGCGGCACAGTTGGTCATGCTTACGCGCGCGGCACCTGACTTTGTAACGGGAATCGTTTCCAAAGCAGCCGTGGAGAAGCTAGGCGACGACGAATTCGGGCGCAAGCCAGTTGGTACTGGCCCCATGCAGTTTGTAGAATGGGTTACTGGTGACCATGTGACCGTTCGGAAGTTTGATGGTTACTGGGAAAAGGGAGTAGATGGCCAAGCCCTGCCATATTTGGACGGTACCGTCTGCCGCTTCAAGCCCGATCCGACTGTTGCCCTGTTGGAGGTGAGGGCGGAGAATCTCGATATCACTATACCAGTGGACCCCAAGGACGCGGCTGGCCTACAGGCTGATCCTAACATCGTCTACCTTAAGCTGCCGTATGGTCAGTCACGAATCATTGGCATGAATCCGGCTGCGGGCCCATTTGCCAACAACCTCAAGCTCCGCCAGGCCGTAATGCATGGTGTGGACCGCGCGGCTATGGCTGGGACACTCCTGTTTGGGGTCGGGGGGCCAGTCTACTACTACTGGCTCAAAGGTCAGCCGGGCTACGATGAGACTCTGCCTCGATACGAGTACCAACCCGAAAAGAGCAAACAATTGGTCACGGAAGCTGGCCTCCCAGCAGGCATCGACGTCACATTCTCGCTCATCTACCGGCCGATGGACCAGCGTATCGCGGAGATGGTACAGGCGATGCTGAAGCCCGCGGGTATACGGCTGACGCTGGAGGCCCTCGAGCGGGTGGCCTGGATAAGTAAAGTGAAGGACAAGAAGTATGAGATGGCATCGTGGATATTCTCCTTCTATCCTGACCCAGGCATGAAGCTAGACCAGATTGGCTGTGACGGTCCAGCCAATTGGGGTGGGTACTGCAACAAGCAGTTCGACGAATGTATGACTGAGGGCGACCGGACTCTTGATAGGAGCAAGCGCGAGGAGATCTACAAACGCTGCCAGACGATCTTCTACAATGATGCCTATGAAATGCAGGTGTTCACAACTCCGAACTCGGTGGCATACCGAAAGTATGTGAATGGCCTCAAGAACACGTGGGAGCAATTTGATGTTCGCTCTGTGTGGCTGGATAAGTAGGCTTGATACTAACAACCGAGTAAGTAATCAGGAGAAGGCAGAGAAGGCATTCGTGTAACCGGACTGCGCTTTTCTCACCGCCTGTTCCCCTGGAGTTTACCCGTAATCTGCTGTCAAGTTGAAGAGGAAGGGTGCAGGGGCAGAGAGCAGTTTACGCAGGCCCCAGCGCAGCTTATAGATGGTGGGCTTGTCCTTCCCCCACTCGACTTCTTATGGGTAAACTCCAGGGGCCTGCCTCGACCAGAGACGCCGGGCCGTGTACAATGCCGCTACATCGAGGAGGTGAAGGGATGTCCCAAGGGGGTGAGCTGCACGGCATCATCCCCGTTCTGGCGACCCCTTTTCTCGACGATGGCGCCGTTGACTACGAAGGGTTGCGCGCCGTGGCCAGGTATTGCCTCAGCCAGGGCGCCCACGGCCTCGCTGCCACCGGTGAGGCCAGCGAATCCTCCAAGCTAACGCCCGACGAGCGGCGCCGGTCGGTTGAGGTGGTGGCCGATGAGATGGATGGCGAAGCGTGGCTGGTGGTGGGCGTGAGCGCCCCGGAGGGAACGGTGGCTGCCGGACTCGCGCGCCACGCCGGCTCGATGGGCGCGGCTGCCGTCTTCGCCACGCCGCGCGGGGACGAGGGTGCCACCCCCGATGCCATTTATGCCTACTACGCCACCATCGCCGAGGCCGGCGTGCCGGTGATGGTGCAGGAGCAGACGGCCGGTGTGCCCATACCGCTGGACCTCTATTTGAGGATGGCTGAGGAGATACCCGCGGTCCGTTACATCAAGCAGGAGAGCATCCCTGCGGGTCGGCGCATCACCGAGATACTGCTCGGCACCGGGGGCCGCATCAAGGCATTCTCCGGTGCCGGCGGCCGCTTCTTGATGGCCGACCTGGCCCGCGGCGTGATGGGCTGTCTGCCGGGGTCCGTGGGCGTCCGCCAGTTGGTGCGGGCCTACGAGCTTTACCGGGCCGGCCAGCCGAGGGAGGCCCGGGAGGTATTCGATACATATGTGCCGCTGGCGTCGTTCCGCTCCCAGTTTGGGATACCGGCCGCCAAAGAAGCGCTGTTGATGCAGGGAATCATCCGGAGCGCAGCGCAGCGCCCGCCTGTAACATACGAGTTCGATGCCCATGACCGGGACGAGTTGCGCGCCATCCTGGAGCAGATGGCACGAGCATAGCCGGCCAGATCATCGCGACAGCCGGCCCACTACGAAGTCGAGTACGTTCGCCGTGTCATCGACCGCGCCGAGCAGCAGCAGCCGCACGGCCTGGTACGGATCGGCCCGCTCCAGATACGACCACCAGCCCTCCGGTGCGACGACCGGGCACTGGTGGATGCCGAGCAGCTTCCAACGCCAGGTGGCGCATCCTCGATTGGCAAGGTAGAGCACCATTCCCAGCGCCGGCCCGGCCAAGGTCATCAGCACGGCCCACGCTGCTCCGCGCGGGGTGAACGTTATGTCCGCCGACAGCATCGAGATGCCGCTCGCAGCCGCGCTTATGGTATCCTCCCAGAACGAGCTTGACAGGCCCAGCAGCAACCCGACGACGGCCGGCAGCGCGAGGGCTAACACGGCGGGCTGGAACAACACGTTCTCGGACGGCCCCTGCGTCTCACCCAACGACACCCCGCGTTGCACCAGCCGATGGACGACGCCCAGCAGCGCCAGGGTGCTGAAGGCCGTGCCCGCCCAGTAGACCAGGAGGAACGGCAGGCTATCGCCCGGCGTTGCCAGAAACGCCTGCATAAGCGCTATGCGACCGGGGAAGCTTATGGTCGTCGGAGCCGCAATGCCGGCAGCCACACCCATCATTGCCAGGGTAAAGGAGATTGGCTCCTGGGGCTGTTGATCTCGAAAGGCATCGCTCAACCGCCCCAGCGCCAGGAATGTCAGCGGCGCCATCAGGCCGAAGCTCACCAACTGGTACACGGCAGCATCCGATCCCTGGGTTACGGAGGTGCCCAACCCGAGCGGGACGAGCCCGGCCTGAGCGAGGACGACGAAGGCCGCCACACGGCGCAGGCTTCGCTGGTGCAGCGCAGCATACGAGCCCAACAGGACAGTGGCCGCACCCAGCCATTGCAGAAGGGAGATCGACCACTCCACGTCCAGTCGCACAACCCACGGCCAGGCTCGCAGCAGAAGGTAAAGTCCGACCAGCGGCGGCAGGACGAGTATCCAGGTGTCGCTGGCCGCGGATAGGCCGCGACTGGCGCGCGTCAGCCAGGAATGCAGCGGCACCCAGGCGGAGCGCGCCACGATAGCCAGGGCGATGCCGGCGAACGCCCATGCTCCGGCCGGCAGAAAAGCCACGTTTGTATTAGAAACAAGCTCAGAGAAGCGAGAGGACCCGCTGCCGATGGCGATATACATTGCAGCCAGCATAAACAGCACGCTCGCCCCCTCGACAGTCATAAAGAACTGCGCCGCTGACCGCCTCTGTCCCTTCAAGGCAAGGGCCAGCGCCAGGCAAAGGCTCAGCAGCAAGGAAAAGGCATAAAAGGTCGGGATCTCGCCGGCCAGCACCGCACCAACGCCTGCGCTCAGGGCTAGCAACAGCATTGGCACCGTGTGGTAATCTCCCTTCCCCTGCGTGGCCAGCGCTGCCACCAGACCCGTGGTCGCCACTACTGTTGCCACCAGCGTGCTGAGGGAATCGAAGTAGAACGTGACCTCGAGCGGCTGTTCTCCCAGCCACGTGTCGACCAGGGTGCTGATGCCGATCGTCTGGTCCAACAGAAGGCGCATTGCCATCGCTGCACCGGCCAGGCATACGGCCACACCCAGCCAGCCCGCCTGCCTGGGATACAATCGGCCAGCAATGGCACATACGAGCGCGCCGATGAAGAAAAGCAAGATGAGCTGCATCTATCCCCCCGCGCCCCATGCGCTCAGCATAGCCGTTAACAGTTGCACAGGCAGGAACGGCGAAAGGCTGAGCCAGGCCAGCGCCCCCAGGTCCAACGACAGGGCCAGGGCCAGGGGGACCGGCCACCGCACCGGTTTAGTGCCGCCGATGCGTGAGGTAACTATCGCCAGACGACAGAGGAAAAAGAAGGTGACCAGGCTGCTGGCGGCGAAGCCCAGCACCAGCAGTTCCTGGCCGGGAACAAACAAGCGCAGCGCCGTCAATAAGCGGGCGCTATATCCCACGACAGGAGGCACGCCGATCAGGGCTGCCCCAGCGACGACGAAGCCGGCCCCACCTGCGAGGCGCGGCCACAGAGCAACACCCTCCCCGGCGTTCCGCTCGTCGTCGGCAGCGGCGTCGATCCCTGCCAGTTCGGCCGCGAGGAAGACCCCTGCTATGCTCAGGCCGCCAGCGCCAACCCACAGCAGCCAGCCTGGCTCCAGGGGAGACCCTACAAGGCCCATCAACGCTACGCTCCAGCCGAAAAAGCCGAACGCCAGGTACGTCATCGCCCGGTAGGCAGCCGCCGAAGTCTCGTTGGCCGCCGACGCGCCGACGTTCGAAGGGCGGATTCGCACTTCCCCTAGCGCGGCCACCATCATGACCAGGCCTACCAGGCCCCCAACCCATATTGCGGTAGGCTGCCACGGAACGGCCCAGTCCACGGCCACCAGGTAGAAGCGCGCCAGCGGGTACACCCCGACGGCCACGACTGCCCCACCGGCAAGAATACCCTGGGATACGGCGAAGGCACGGCCCTCCACAGCCCGCCAGGCATGCCCCAGAATGCCCCAGGCCCTTAGAAAGCAGGCCGCTATCAGAAGGCGCTGCACCAACTGCGGGCTATCGGTTTGGAGGCCGACCAGGTCGAGGCTACGGCTGTCCCAGGCCAGCGTAGCCAGCGCAGCGAACATACAGAGCGAGCCCAAGATGACGGCAGGGTTGGCCGGAATGCCGGGCCGGCCTACCAGCGAGGTGCCCCAGCGCCCAAGACCCCAACAGCACAGGCCCAGTATCTCCCAGGCGAAATAGAAGAAGACCAGATTAGTGACAGTCATGGTGAGGAAGGCCGCTATGACGTAGAAGAGGGTCAAAACGTAGAAGTCCAGGGCACGACGGGACCCGACCGCCCCCCACACCAGCACTGCGGCCGGAGCGATGCTCAGCGCCAGCAGTGCCGCCCCAATGTTATCGATAGCGGGCAGGCTAACAGGCCAGGACCGGGTCAGCGGCAGCAGACTCGGGCCGTGGGTGACAAGGCTCACCAAAGGGCCAATTATCAACAGTGCCCCTCGGGCAAAGAAATGATCAACTGACGGTGCAGTGTACCATTGAGGCCACTCAAGCGCAAGATCACGGTCTCAAGTCTGGAATGACGAACCGAAACAAACAGACGACGTCCAGCAGGGCCATGCCGGCGAAGACGGCCGCGAACACGATGCCGCGGTACGGCCGGGGAACAAGCGACCGCAGCCCCAGGCAATAGAACGCGGCGATGGGCACCATCGCCGTAAACAGGTAACGTCCCTGCGCCTGAATGAACGTCAGGTTGTATTGCACCAGCCCGGCGACGGTCAGGAGGGCGCTGCCCAGCAGCACCGACAGCGCCAGCCACTGCCCGCGGGACAGCCTCTCCCGGCCCAGCCACAGCCCGGCCACCCACCAGCACAGGCCTGCGGCGGCCAGAATGCTCAAGGCACCGATGAGCAGGTAGATCCGGCTGTCCACCAGCACGCCCATCCAGCCAAATTGCGCCCAGAAGCTGCGAAAGGTCACCAGGAACAGGTTCCGTACCGCCTCCAGATCGAAGGCGCCCGTGAGAGGCTGGCCGACCACCACCTGGTCGTGCCGCTGCCATGCCAGGATATCAAGGTTGCCGTAGACCCACGCGTTCCGGATGAACCACCAGCCGGAGATGGCGGCGGCGACACCGTATGCCACGGTCAAGCGGCGGACCCCCCTCCACAATGTCGCACTTCGCCAGCGCTCTCTCGACTGCGGAACAAGGGCCACCGCGGCCACTATGCCGACCGCGATGTAAGCAGTGGTCTTGGTCAGGAGGGCTAGGCCCAGCAGCGCGCCCACCAGCCAGTACGGATGCTCCTGTATCGAGCGCCTCCAGCCAGAGGGTTGGGTATCGGGCAGGAGGATGCCCACCAGTGCCCACAAGATGGCCGACAACATCAGCACAGACAGTGCATCGTTGTTTACGGAGGCGCCGATGAAGACATACATCGGCACGAAGGCGATGAACCCGGCCGCAGCCAGCCCCATTCCCTGTCCCAGCACGCGGCTGACCGTGGCATAGGCGACGACCAGCACAAGGGCGCCGAAGATAGCCGACAGGAGACGCAGCGCCACGACGCGCTGGGGCAGAGTCAGCCCGGCCGTGGCCCAATATACGGGCGTTGCCAGGATGTAGAACAGTGGCGGCTGATGCCCCTCGTAGCGTATGGCGTCGACCGGCTCGCTCAGCGGAAAGCGCGCTGCCTTGAGCCGCTCCAGCAGCGCGAAGTCGTAGTCGCCGGCCGCAAGCACGGGAAACGTGCGCTGTTCGGCAAGCTGACGCGTGTAATTGTAATGAGCGGGCTCGTCGGGCGAATTCCAGGGAGGCACGTTGACAGCGTAGAGGGCAGCCAGTCCAAGGTAAGCGCCCACCAGGAGCCCCAGCCCCAGCCTGGGCATTGCCTCGCCCATCACGCAGACGCGCCGGGAAGGGAAGAATGCCTAGTCATAGCGGCCGCGCAGGTCATTGTACCGCACCCGCAGCACGTCCATAAGCATCCGCACCGAATCCTTCAGCGGGCTGACCTTGCTCCCGGGAACGTAATGCCACAGCACGGGTACTTCTGCGGTCGAGTAGCCCATCTTCTTGGCCAGGAAAAGCACCTCCACATCGAAGCCGGTGACCATCGGCCCCTTCACGATGTTGTCCGGCGAGGCATATAGCTTCAGCCGCCGGAAGAGGTCCTGCGCCGCGTCCCGGTGGAAGCCCTTGAAGCCGCACTGAGTATCCTGGAACCCTCCCACGGCCACCAGTTGCACCAGCAGATTGAAGATCCGGCCCATCAGGTGACGGTGCCAGGGCTCGTCGAGGCGGCTGGCCCCGGCCACCTCGCGAGAGCCAATCGCTACCCGGTAGCCTTCTTGCAGCGGCGGCAGGAGCTTCTCAAGCTCGCTGATGGGCATCGGCAGATCGGCATCACACAGGAAAACGTACTTCGCCTCGGATGCCAGCATTCCGGTGCGCACAGCGTAAGCCTTGCCGCAATGGGGATTGCGGACCAGGCGAACGTTCGGGTGCTGGCGAACGAAAGCCTCCACCACTTCGGCAGTGTGGTCGGTGCTGCCATCGTCCACCACGATGATAGACCAGGAGTATTGCTGCTTACCCAAATAGCCGGCCACCTGACTCAGCGTGTCCGGCAGCCGACGCTCTTCGTTGTAAGCCGGGATGACTATGCCAATCAAAGGCCCTTCATTACTCAGGGTCAGCTCCTTGTCGCCACACATTTTGATAATATAGCATAGATGAAATACTAGCGGGTTGCGGCCCCCTGGTCAACTGCGGCCTTCTCGCCCATATGCTACGGGTGGTAGAATGAGCTTCACGTATCAGCAGGAGGACATCGATGCGCGTATTCGTAACCGGCGCCTACGGACAACTGGGACAGGAGCTGCAAGAGACCTTGGCTCATCATACCCTGCGGGCCGTCGACGTGGACAGCTTCGACATCACCGACCGGGCCGCCGCCATCAAAGCCATCGCCGAATTCCGGCCGGACACCGTCATTCACACGGCCGCCTTCACCAACGTGGATGCCTGCGAGCGAGACCCGGAGCTGGCCCACCGGGTGAATGCCCTGGGCACCGAGAACATCGCCCTGGCCTGCAAGGAAATCGACGCGGCGATGGTCTATATCAGCACCGACTATGTCTTCGATGGCACCAAAGGCGAGCCTTATGTCGAGACCGATACGCCGAACCCCCTCGGCGTCTACGCGCGCACCAAGCACGCCGGCGAGGTGGCCGTCCGCTCCACGCTACAGCGCTACTACATTGCCCGGACCGCCTGGCTCTACGGCCGTGGGGCGAACTTCGTGAAGATCATCCTGCAACGGGCGGCGGAGGGGAAGCCAATGTTCGGCGTCACCGACGAGGTCGGCTCTCCCACCTACGCCAAAGACCTGGCCCAGGCCCTGACCCGCCTTATCGAGTCCGTAGCGCACCGGCGTGACGCCGTAGCGCAGGATGGCCTTCGGCCACATCCCCGCTACGGCACCTACCATCTGGTGAACGAAGGATACTGTTCCCGCTACGAATGGATCTGTGAGATACTCCGGCTGGCCGGCTATAAGCAAGAGGTGACACCGTTAACCAAGGCCGAGTTCCAGGACCGCTTCCCGTCGCCCACGCAGCGGCCGGGCAACTCCGCCCTGAAGAACTATGCCGCGGCCACACACCTGGGGATTCGCCTGCGCCCTTGGCAGGAGGCCCTGCAAGACTTCATATGCACGCTGCGGTAATAATCCCGAACTGGAACGGCCGCCATCACCTCACCGCGTGCCTGGATGCGCTGCGCCGCCAGACGCATCCCGACTTCGAGACCATTATCGTTGACAACGGCTCCACCGACGGGTCACAGGCCTGGCTGCGGGAGAGCTATCCCGAGGTGCGGCTAGTCGAGCTGCCCCGTAACCGCGGCTTCAGCGTCGCCGTCAACGTGGGCATCCGCCAGTCATCCGGCGAAGTAGCGGTCGTCCTCAATAACGACACCGAGGCCGAGCCCCAATGGCTGGCGGAGCTCTGCCGGCCACTGGCAGAGCGGCCGGGGGTCGGCCTCTGCGCCTCCAAGCTGCTGCTGTTCGACCGGCGAGACGTGCTCCATTCGGCCGGCGATTACTACGGGGTCGACGGCGTGCCGGGCAACCGGGGCGTCTGGCAGCGGGACGGCGAGCAATACGGGCGCGAGGAGCCCGTATTCGGGGCCTGTGCCGGGGCCGCGGCCTACCGTCGGTCGATGCTCGACGAAATCGGCCTCTTCGACGAGGACCTGGTGGCTTACTGCGAGGATGTCGACCTCAACTGGCGGGCCCAGTTGGCCGGCTACCCGTGCCTGTTCGTGCCCACGGCCCGCGTATACCACAAGCTGAGCGCCACCGGTGCGGGCCCCTTCGCCTCCTACTACTGCGGGCGCAACTTCATCCTGGTGCTGGCGAAAGACGTCCCGACCCGGCTGCTGGTCCGTCACTGGCCGGCCATCTTCGGGGCACAGCTCCGCTTCACCGCCCAGTCCCTGGCCCACTTCCGGGAGCCGGCCGCCCGCGCCCGCCTGCGGGGTCAGATAGCCGCCATCAAGCACCTGCCCGCGTTCCTGGCCAAGCGCCGTATGGTGCAGCGAAGCCGCCGGGTGGACGTCGCACAGATCGAGGCGTTGCTGGGACAAGCATAGCCCCGCCGCAAATGCATCGAAGGGTTTTCAGCTGCCGGACTTCTCCAACCAATCCAATGCGCCAGGCGTGTTGCGCCAGGCAGATAATTGGGCCGCGGCTGAAGAGATGGCTTCATCTTCACCGCCAGGAGATATGATGGCGGGCAGCGCAGCAGGAAGTCGCTTCTTTCCTGACAGATAGGCCGGAACGTGCCGGTTTTCCTTCTTTGCCTGAGCCACAAGCTTGCGTGCCGAAGCGCTATCCCCAGCCTTTTTGAATTCGTAGAGTGCACGACCGTACAGCCAGTCAGCCGCTCCATCGCCACGATAGCGCTTGAAGAGCTTCTCCAATCCCGCCCGGTCATCCATCTCCAAGAGATGGGCCAGGAGAACGTAGCGTATGCCCTGGTTATCATTGGGATTAAGCCTGAGCATATCCCAATAATGTTCGACGGCCTCTCTATGCTTTGCTATTTGCCAGAGGCAATCAGCAAGCCCGGCTCGGGCACGCATGTACGGCCGCGTCTCCAGGATGCCCCAGAAATGACCCACGTCTTGCTTGAACGCATGCTCGCCGATGGCCCTTTCCCCGGCGGCCACGCCCTTAGAGTAGAGGTCGCAGGCCTCTTCCAGCGACCGCGCTGTCTCCTCGGCCAGCAGTACGTAGGCATCGGCGCAGTCGGCGGATAGCTCCAGGGCCTTGCGGGCAAGCTTCACCCGCTCCTGGGGTCGTCGGGCCTCCCAAGCATCGTACATAAGGTCCTGCGCTTGGTCCAGCGGCGATCGCGGGCCGGGGTGCGGCACCTGACCTCCGCCCAGGGTCAAGCTCTCCAAATAGGCATTTGCCTCCTCGATGGAGCCGAACTCCTTCTCGGAAAGCAGCCTGCCCAAATCAGCCATCGTCTTTTCCAAAGCTCGCATATCCGGGATGGGCGGAGGAGCCTCCTTTTTGCTTGCTATCGGTCGTTTCTGTCGCGGCGTTCTACCCATTTCCGCAACACCTCCTGTATTTCTTGCCACTGCCGCAGGGGCAGGGGTCATTTCTCCCCACCTTCGGCGCGGCCAGGGCGACGGGTGGGTTCAGGAGCCGTTCGACATCCGAGGTATCCTCCGGCTTGCCCGGCTCGATTCCCACGATAACCTTCCAGCCGTGCTCCCCGCACAACGCCAGAATCTCTTCGGCCTTTCCCATACTCGTCACGCGGACAACTGCCGGCCGTTTTTCGCTGCCAAGCGTAGCCATTCTAGTTCCCCTCTCCCAGGGTGCAAACAGATGCACGTTTAGGTCGCAGCGACGTCTTCGCGTGTTTACAGTCTACCAGCTTGGTCCCCTTCCCTCAACATAACAACCCAGTGGCTAATCGATGGCAGGCGGAAACCGATGGTGGGTTCCACACGACCGAAGCAGTCTTGGGAAGATGGCCGTGCCCGCTTCATTCTGGTCCGGCTCGTCCACAATCTCAAGCCTGTCCCAGCATAACCCACCTCCCCCTGCAACCCGAACAGCCACCGCCTGCGATTCCATTGCCAGAACCCGCTGCAAATGATACGCTGCTTATGGAAGAGCCAACATCCCAGGTGAAAATCGCAGTGGAGGTGAGACATCGCCCTGAAAGCAGGCGACAAGGCCCCCGAGTTTACACTTCCCAGCACCCAGGGCGAGATCAGCCTGGCCCGCGAGCTGGCCAGCGGGCCGGTGGTGGTCGCCTTCTATCCGAAGGACAAGACTTCCGGCTGAATAAAGGAGCTGACCTCCTTTAGGGAGGACTACGCCCGGTTCCAGCAGGCCGGCGCGCGCGTTCTGGCCATCAGCGCCGACACGATGAACTCGCACGCCCGCTTCGCGGTCAAGCTGGAGAACCCGCCATTCCCGCTGCTTGCCGACCCGGAGAAGCGGGTGATCGCGGCATACGGCGTCCTCAACGAAAAGGGGACGGGGGCCGTGCGCTCCATCTTCATCGTCGGGCAGGATGGCGTCATCAAGTACGCGAATCCGAAGTACGAGCTCAGCAAGCTCGCCCAGTACGAGGCCATCTTCGCGGCGCTGGCAGCATAGAGGCGGCAAGATAATGTGAAACCCCTGCGCGGGCCCGGGGCCCGCGCAGGGGTGCATCCGAGAGTCCCTGGCGAGGTGCGCCTTGCCAGGGATAGTGTATATACCTAGCACGGGGCACGCATAGATC
>JAMCWG010000068.1 GCA_023475235.1 Chloroflexota bacterium | reverse complement strand
GCAGGTCCCCGTCGACAACGCCTACCTCGGTGACATTGCTGATGAGCCCGGCCCCCAGCCTGGCCTGCAGGCGGGCGGCTATGTCGCGGGCGAGGGGCGTGGCCGGGAAGAGGATGGCGGCGGGCTGGCGCTCGCGGGCCAGGTCGGCCATCATCTGAGCTTGGGGGATGACGCTGTACTCGGCGAAGCGGTGCTCCTCGGAGGCCAGCAGATGGTGGAGGCCGTGCGAACTCAGTGGAGCGGCGACGGCGGCGGCTCCCGACCCGAAAGCCAGCCCCACGGCCCTGCCCTCGATTGCCTCGGCCAGTTGGTGAGCCTTGCCCGCCAGCTCGTGGGCACTGCGGCGCGGCGAGCCGCCCTCATGCTCGATATAGAACCAGATATCGCTACTCATAACAATTCCTCTATGAGCCACAGTGGTGAAGCATTTGCCCATGCCTGTAGTGGCGATTTCAGTCGCCCTGATGGTCACGACTGAAGTCGTGACTACCAAGATAACTGCTTCTCCCTGGCCATCCCTGCGGACCGATTCGCTTATATGATTTTCCGGCCGACCAGGTACTCGACGATCATCGCCGCCGCGTTGCCCTCGTCCCTCACCACCTGGCCGGCCGAGCGGGCGGGCAGCGGAGAAAACGACCGGACGCGCGTCCGCGCGCCGGCGGCGCCGATGGCGGCGGGGTCGACGCCCAGGTCGGCCAGTGACCAGACCTGGACTTCGGCCCGCTTGGACTGCATGATGCCCCGCAGCGAGGGGTAGCGCGGCTCGTTGATGGCCTTGGTGACGCTCACCAGGGCGGGCACCGCGCTCACCACGACGTCGTAGCCCTGCTCGGTGGTGCGATGGCTGGTGACCCGGTCGGCATTCACCTCCAGCCAGTTGGCGTAGCCGTGATATGGCAGCCCAAGGTGCTCGGCCAGCGCCGCGGGGACCTGGCCGGTGAGGGCATCAGTGCTCTGCATCCCACACACCACCAGATCGAAGGGAATCTTCCGCATGGCCTGCGCCAGCACAAGAGAGGTAGCCAGGGCATCAGAGCCGGCCAGCGCCGGGTCGCTCACCAGCACCCCGCGATTCACCCCCATCGCCACTGCCTTGCGGATGGCCTCGGCAGCGCGGGTCGGCCCCATGCTGAGGGCGATCACCTCGCCGCCGTGCTTGTCTCGCAGGCGCAGAGCCTCCTCCACGGCATACTCGTCGAAGGGATTGAGGACGTTCTCCACCGACTCGCGGTCCAGGCGGAGGTCTCCTCCCAGGCGCTTCTCGGCCGCGGTATCGGGCACTTGCTTTACGCAGACCACTATCTGCAATATATCCCCCCTTCTGTCTTCGAGGCCTTCAAGCTCCTCAGGCAAAGGCGTTCGTCAGGATGTCGCCCCCGGGCCTGCCCCTCACCCTTACCCTCTCCCTGCAGGGGAGAGGGAATTGCATTTCTCATCACACGAACGCGCTGACCCCGAGCACGTGCCGGCCGATGATAAGCTTCTGAATCTGGGTCGTCCCTTCGTAGATGGTGGCCACCCGCGCGTCCCGCCAGTAGCGCTCCACCGGGTACTCGTCGAGGTAGCCGTAACCGCCGTGCACCTGGATGGCATTGTAGGCGCACCGCATCGCCGCCTCGGTGGAGAAGTGCTTGGCCAGCGAGGTCTCGAAGGTATTCCGAATGCCCTTGGTCTTCAGATGGCCGGCCCGGTACACCAGCAGGCGGGCCGCCTCGGTGTCCGTGGTTATGTCGGCGATCAGCTCCTGGACCAACTGGAAGTTAGCGATGGGCTTGCCGAACTGCTGGCGCTCCAAGGCGTATTTCTTGCTGGCGTCGAGGCAGGCCTGGCACAGGCCCACACTGCCCGCCGCCACGCTGAAGCGACCGCTGTCCAGGGCCGCCATCGCGATCTTGAAGCCATCGCCGGCCTGGCCCATCAGAGCATCGCCGGGAATGCGGCAGTTCTCGAAGATCAGCTCGGCCGTGTTGGAGGAGCGAAGCCCCAGCTTGCCGTGGATGTCCCTGGAGGAGAAGCCGGGCGTGCCTTTCTCCACCAGGAAGGCGGCCAGACCCCGGTGGCCCAGCGACCGGTCGGTCTGGGCGAAGACGATGGCCAGGTTCGCCACGCCGCCGTTGCTGATAAACATCTTGTTGCCGTTGAGCACCCAGCCGTCGCCATCGCGCAGGGCCATCGTCTGCTGATTGGCGGCATCGCTGCCGGCGTTGGGCTCGGTCAGGGCGAAGCAGCCCAGCCACTCGCCGGAGGCCAGGCGGGGAAGGTACTTGCGCTTCTGGGCCTCGCTCGCCCATTGAAGGATGGTCATTTGCACCAGCGAGACGTGCACCGATAGCGTGGTGCGGACCGAGGAGTCGGCGCGGCCGATCTCTTCGACGAGGATGGCGAAGGATATGTAGTCCATGCCAGCGCCGCCGTATTCCTCCGGGACGGGCCCGCTCATGAAGCCGAGCGGCCCCATCTTGCGCAGGGTCTCGGCGGGGAAGGTCTCGGTGCGGTCGTTATCCCGGGCGATGGGGATCATCTCGCGCTCGGCGAAATCACGCACGGTACGCCGGATCATCTCTTGTTCTTCGGTGAAATCGAAGTCCACGGATGCCTCCTCGCATATAGCATAAGGAATGGGAACGCCTCCGATTATAGCCCACCGGTAATGGCGAGGCAAACCGCCAGATCTATAGCCTCTTGCATAATGGGCTAGCGGAGCTCAGTCTATCGGCCAGAGTGAGGTTCAACTGTACTGACGAGGCTACGGGCTGGTCCTTCACCGGAAGGGTGAAGGACCAGCCCGTAGCCTGGGGTAAATGTCGCCGCCTGCAGGCGCAACTGGCTGAACTGTAAGTTCCTCCTTATATGTCCACCCCTTTTGTCCCCCAC
>JAMCWG010000153.1 GCA_023475235.1 Chloroflexota bacterium | reverse complement strand
GTAAGCTCACGGACGCGGCGAGGCGATGGCATTGGCCACTCCTTTCTAGACCTGCAACCATGCTCTCACCTCACCAGATCTTCCGCAATATTTACGCTCGGTTAGTTAGACCCATGAAGGTTCAAACAGTCGTAGCGCGGGAGCTTGCCTCGTTCGCAAGTCACATCACTGCGTCGATCACATCGAAGAAACCGTGTTCTGGCCCGTTGCGAGCTGTAGCAACTCATAAAAGGCTGCGCCACAGTCAAAAGGGGGTACCCTCGCCCAATACAGATCATGGGCAAGGGGGGGGAAAGCTAAGCGTTTTGCCCCCGCTAATTGGCGCCGACGCTGCCAGCAGCCAATTGCCCCTCGAGCCGTCTTTCCGCTAGAATTACAGTCAGGACGAAGCGATGGCTATTCCGGTAGGCAAGGTCCCATCCGACATTCTGGCGCGCGCGGTGCTGTCCCGCCTCGGCAAGCGGCGGGCCGACGTGCTGGTGCACGCGCGCCTGGGCGAGGACGCGGCTGTGCTGGACTTCGGCGAGGAGGTCTGCGTGGTGTCCTCCGATCCCATCACCGGCGCCTCCAGGCGCGCCGGCCGGCTGGCCGTGCACGTCGCCTGCAATGACATCGCAGCCGTCGGCGCCGAGCCCGTTGGCGTGCTCGTGACGCTCCTCTTCCCGGAGGGCACGGACGAGGCGCAGGCCCGTTCGGCGATGGGGGAGATCGACGAAGGGGCGCGGGAGCTAGGAATCGAAGTGCTGGGGGGCCACAGCGAGATCACCGCGGGCATTCCTCACCTGATCCTGGTGCTCACTGCCGTCGGGCGCGCCCCGCGCTCGCGCTACGTGACCTCGGCGGGCGCGGCGTGCGGCGACGACATCGTATTGACCAAGGGCGCGGCTATCGAGGGGACGGCTATTCTGGCCCACGACTTCGAGGCGCGGCTCCGGTCGTACCTGCCGGCCGCGCTCGTGGAGCGGGCGCAGTCCTTCTATCAGGAGATAAGCGTGGTGCCCGAGAGCCGGCTCGCCGTGGGCCGCGGCGTCTCGGCGATGCACGATGTTACTGAGGGCGGCGTGATCGGCGCGCTGCACGAGATGGCCGAGGCTTCGGGCACGGGCATCGAGGTGTGGAGCGAGCGTATTCCCGTGCGCCCGGAGACGCAGGGCATATGCAGCTTCTTTGAGGCGGACCCGCTGCGGCTGGTGGGAAGCGGCGCTATGCTCATCGCCGGAAGGGATGGCGCCGGGCTGGTGACGGCCCTGGCTGCGGCCGGCATCCCTGCCGCGGTGGTGGGCCGGGCCACGGCCGGGGGGCGGGTGCTGCACCAGCCGGAGGGCGACGCGGAGCTCGTCCCGCCGGAGCGAGACGAGCTGTGGCGCATCCTGGAGCGATTCGGCGAAACGAATGGTGACTCGTGACTGAGCGTGGGACGCGCCAACGGCCGTGCTGCGCGGAAGAGGATTCCGTTGGAGGTCATGTGGATGAGCGGGCCGGTGGCCGCAGGCCCGTGATCGAGGCCGGCAGCGTGTGCGGGCTGGTGTTCGACTTCTATGACACGCTCGTTTATGTGGACGAGAGGGGGCCGCGCGGGGTCCGCCAGGAGATGCTGGCCGCCCTGGGTGTCCCGGAGGATGCGTTCGCGCGAGTATGGCGGGAGGGGCGTGACCGGCGAATGGCGGGGCACGGCGGCAGCCTGGCCCAGCAATTGGGAGAGGCACTGGCGAAGGTGGGCGTGGGTGCTCCGGCCGCCCTGCTCAAGGACTTCGCCGCGAAAGACATCGCCGCCCTTCTGTCGGCCGTCGGCGTGTACCCGGGCGTGCGGGACGCCCTGCGCGAGCTGCGCCGCCGGGGCTACCGGCTGGGCCTGCTCAGCAATTGCTCCTACACCGGAGCGCTGGTCCTTGACCATCTGTCCTTCTGGTCGTTCTTCGATGCCGTCGTGCTCTCCTATTCATCGGGCCTGTTGAAGCCGGACCCGGCCATCTACCTGAAGGCATGCCGAACGCTTGCTCTCGCGCCCCGCCGGTGCGCCTTCGTGGGCGATGGCGGCTTCGGGGAGCTGGACGCCGCGCATCGCCTGGGGATGCTGGCCCTCCGGGTCACGCAGGAGCGGCAGAGCCCGGACTACGGCAGCAGCAGTTACGCCGACCACGATATCACGAGCATCAGCGACTTGCTCGACCTTTTCCCCAGCCTGGAGGCAGTCCGGGATAGCGGGTAGTGGCAGCCGGAACTGACCGGCGAGGGCGGAGGACGCTTTGGATTCGGAGCGCCGTAACCCACCAATCGAAGATGTCGAGCGCTTGCGGGCCGTGAAGGACCAGCTCGAAGGGCGGCTCGTGCGCGGCGAGCAGATGATTCGCGAGGCGAAGGAGCAGGGGGAGACAGAGCGATTGGCCCGGCTGGAGCGCCACTGGATGGACCTGCTGGACGAGTACGAGTCGGTCTGTGCCCGGCTGGAAGAACTGGAAGGTGGGGATAGGTAGTAACGAATTAATTCGTTACTACCCGCTCTTTAAGGAGGAAGACGTTGGCTACATTGAGGGAACCGGCACGCAACATTCCGGTGATGGATGAAGCAGAAGTTGTGGTCGTCGGGGGCGGGCCGGCCGGCTTCGTCGCGGCCGTCGCGGCGGCGCGCAACGGCGCCGACGTCCTGCTGGTCGAGCGCTATGGCTGCCTGGGCGGGCTGGCCACCGGCGGCCTGGTCATCTTCCTGGATGCCTACGGCGATAAGGGTGAGATCATCATCCAGGGTCTGGCCAGGGAGACCTGGGACCGGCTGAAGCCCTACGGCGGCGAGAGCGCCCGCCGCGGCACCACCAAGATCTCACCAATGTTCGACCCCGAGATCTTCAAGTTCGTTGCCCTGGAGATGATCGAGGAGGCGAAGGTTCGGATGCTGCTCCACTGCTGGGCGGCCGGGGTCGTCAAGGAGGGCGAGGACATTGTGGCCGTGGTGGTGGAGAGCAAGGCGGGCCGCCGCGCCATCCGGGGCCAGCGCTTCATCGACTGCACCGGCGATGGCGACCTGGCCGACTGGTCCGGCGCCCCCTTCGTAGAGGCGGAGCACCCCTGGGGGCTGGGCCTGCCCGGACGGCTGGCCAACGTGGACGGCGAGCGGGTGTGGGCCTTCGCCCAGGAGGACCCCGAGCGGTGGAGCCGCCTCCGCCGGCAGAACACCGAGCAGGGCGGCATCGGCTTCCCCACCCTTGGCTGGCGGCCGGAGGTCATCTGGCTGAACAACCGCGTGCCCGGCTATCCTCTCAATGTGCACGACCTCACCAATGCCGAGATAATGTGCCGCAAGGGCCTGATGAAAACGCTGTTCTTCGTGCGAAAGAACGTGCCGGGCTGCGAGAATGCCTTCTTGATGGATACTGCCTCGCAGATGGGGACGCGCGAGAGTCGGCTCATCACCGGCGAGCTCACCATCACCCAGGACAACCTGGCCGAGGCGCGCCGGCAGAGCATCGGCCTCGTCGACCGCCGCGCCCGCGACGGGCGGCCGGTGGCCATCCCCTACGGCTCGCTGGTGCCGCAGCGGGTGGACAACCTGCTGGTGGCCGGCCGGTCCATCTCGGTGAGCCACGATATGCTGGACACGGTGCGGCTCATCCCGCACTGCATGGTGAGCGGCCAGGGGGCGGGCACGGCCGCGGCGATGTCCTGTCGGCAGGGGGTCGCCCCCCGGACACTGGACCTCGCGTCGCTGCAGTCCCGCCTGGCCGAGCAGGGCGTGAACCTGGGTCCCGACGCGCAGCCCCCGATGCCCGAGCAGCCCGCGCCGCAGCAAACATAAGCATCGGCGCGACGCATCGGGGAGAGGCCCAGGGCGAGGGGTGCGCCCTCGGTGCTATCCGACCCTCATCCCTATCCCTCGCCCTCGCCCTCGCCCAGGCGAGTCGCCTCTGGCGACAGGCGAGTCCCTCGCCAGAGTCGCCTCTATGACCAGTTGATGTCCGAGGCGAGTCTGGCGACCTCTGGCGACTTCTCCCTGAAAGGGAGAAGGGAACGTAACGAAGGGCCTCCCTCTCCCCTGCGGGGAGAGGGAACGAGGGTGAGGGGCGAAGCCCAGACAATGCGGGAGCTAGGAAAGTGCAAGAAGATGACCTGGAGCTCAAGGACAAAGAGGATAGAGCCCGGACGACCTGGTCCCTATCACGGGAAGCTGGTATAGAAAGCGGTCTCCGCGCACCACCGCTCGACCCGACCGCAATGACAAACATTAATCAATGAACACCGACAAAGGAGAACGCGTATGCCAATGCGACTGGCCGTTGGACAATTCCGAGAGCTGACCGATGAGATGCTGGCGTTCACCAACCAATTGGGGATCAAGGACATCCTGATGAATATCCCGACCCTGCCGGGGGAGAAGCAGTGGGAGTATATGGACCTGCTGATGCTCGTCAGCAAGGCCAGAGACGCCGGCATCCGTCTGACTGCCATCGAGAACACCCCGAAGACTTTCTTCGACAAGGCGATGCTCGGCCTGCCCGGCCGCGACGAGCAGATCGAGCACTACCGGAACACCATCCGCAACGTCGGCCGAGCGGGCATACCCATCTTTGGCCACAACTGGATGCCCAGCGGCGTCTGGCGGACCTCGCGCACCACCCCCGGCCGTGGGTGCGCGCTGGTCACCAGCTTCGATATGGAACTGGTGAAGAACGCCCCTCTCACCTACGGGCGCGAGTTCACCGCCGACGAGATGAAGGCCAACTACGAGTACTTCATCAAGGCCGTGCTGCCCGTGGCCGAGGAGGAAGGCGTCACCCTGGCCCTGCATCCCGATGATCCGCCCGTGCCCTCGCTGGGCGGCGTGGCCCGCATCTTCAGCAGCTTCGAGGGCTTCAAGTGGGCGATGGAGGTCGCGCCGAGCAAGTACCACGGCCTCGACTTCTGCCAGGGCTGCTGGACCGAGATGGTCTACGAACGCGACTCGACGGGGCGAGGGCCGGGCCTCTTCGACGCTATCAGCTACTTCGGCTCCCGCGGCAAGATCGTCTACGTCCACTTCCGCAATGTGCTCGGGACTGTGCCCAGGTTCCGGGAGGGCTTCATCAACGAGGGCGATGTCAATATGTTCCAGGCGCTGAAGGCATACAAGGAGGCCGGCTTCGATGGCTTCCTGATCGACGACCACGTGCCCCATATGGTGAACGACACCCCGTGGGGGCATCGGTCGCGGGCCTACGCTATCGGCTACATCCAGGCATTGCTGGATGTAATGAACCAACTGTAGCGTTGACTGCCACGTGAGAACCGTTTAATATTGGTGACGTCGGACAATTGAATACAAGGCCCAGTCGTATGCGCGCCTAGGATACCCGGATTCGGATGCCAAAGTCAGGACACCGAGGAATACCCAATACCAAGGAGGTAAGAGGTGAGAGTATCCTGGAGACTACTGGTCGTCACTCTGATCATTGCGACGATGGCGCTGGGAGCCTGCGCTCCGGGCGCGCCGACCGCGCCGCCCGCCGCCACAAAAGCACCGGCCGCGCCGGCAGCGACGGCCCCCGCCGCGGCCCCGACAACTGCCGCGGCCGCACCTGCCAAACCAGCCGCCGCGCCGACCGCTGCCCCGGCAGCGGAAAAGCCCAAGCGAGGCGGCATCCTCAAGCTGGCCGTCGGCTCCGAGCCGACGCCTAACCTCGATCCCCACCAGAACAACAATAACCCGTGGGGCTACGAGGCCGTGTACGGGAGCTACATCCAGTACGTCTACAACTACAGCACTAAGAAATGGGAGCTCAAGCCCTTTATGGTCGAGTCGTGGTCCAGCCCGGACCCCAAGTCGATCGTGTTCAAGCTGAAGAAGGGAATCAGCTTCCACGACGGAAGTCCGTGGAATGCTGAAGCTGCCAAGTGGAACCTGGACCGGCACCGCGGCGTCGACTTCAAGAAAACATCTTACAAAGCCGAACTGGAGCCGATCAACAGCATCGACGTCGTCGATGAGTACACCATCAAGATCAACCTGAAGACGCCCTCGGCTGTCCTGGTCGCCTTACTGAGCGACGGGAGCTACCGGGCCCATCTGATGTCCATGGAGTCGACGAAGAAGAACGGCGACGCCTGGGCGGAGCGGAACATGGTGGGCGCTGGGCCGATGAAGTTTGTGGAGTGGAAGCCCGACGACAGGATCATCCTCACCAAGTGGGACAAGTACTGGGAGAAAGGCGACGACGGCCAGCCACTGCCCTATCTGGACGGCGTCGAGCTCATCCAGGCCCGCGATATGACCACCAAGGTGCTGAACTTGCGAGTGGGAATGTTCGACGGCACCGATAACATTCAGCCGAAAGACCGGCTGATGCTCGAGAAGGACCCCAACTTCACGATCGTGGACATCGGCTCCGGCTCGGCCAACTATTACTTCTTCAATATGAAAGACCCCTTGTGGGGCAAGAACCAAAAGCTGCGCCAGGCCGCCCAGTACGCCATCGACAACGAATCGCTGGCCAAAGCCGCCGGCCTGGGCGTCGGGACCGCCGTCTACTACCACTGGTCGCCGGACATGCTGGGTTACAACGAAAGTGTGCCCAAGTACACCTTCAATGCTGAGAAGGCCAAGCAGCTCATTAAGGAGTCGGGTGCCCAGAACGTGAAGATCGATCTATCCACCCAGGCTACGGAAATCAACCAGCGGGTAGCAGAGATAGTCAAGCAGATGTGGGACCAGGTCGGTCTCCAGACGACTATCTCGACGTATGAGCGGACCGCGATGGACAACAAGTGGCGGGCCGGCGAATTCCAGGTCGGCGCCTCCAGCAAGACCTGGGGCGAGGTCGACCCCGATATTCTTAGCTGGCGGCTCACCACCGGCGGAAACAAGAACTTCGCCTTCACCGAGAACAAGGCCCTGGACGATTGCATGAAGGAAGGCCGTGAGACCGTCGAGGCCACCCAGCGGCAGAAGATCTACGAGAAGTGCCAGACCCTCGTGTACGAGGAAGCGGCCTATGGCATCCTGTACAATACGCCGAATACGGCCGTGTTCAGCAAGAAACTCAAGGGCTACACCAACGAGATGCCGATGAATGCCCCGCGCATCACGCGGGCGTGGCTCGATAAGTAGCAACTGGAGGTGTGATGATGAAGTCAACCGCAAAGCTGCTCCTGGCGGCAGTAGTCAGCGGCGCGCTGGCGCTGGCTTGCTCGCCCGCCGCGCCCACTGCTGCACCTGCAGCCACTAAGGCCCCGGCCGCTGCCACCGCTGCTCCGGCCCCGGCGGCCACCCAGCCGCCGGCAGCCGCGACCAAGCCCGCCGCTGCGGCAACTGCTACTCCGGCTGCTGCCAAGCCAGCCGCCAAGATCAAGCGTGGCGGCACTCTCCACGCCGTGGATACCCGTGACAAGCCGAATATGGATCCCCAGATCTCTGGCTCCACCCAGGAGCCATCGTACAATGCCGTCTACGAATCTATGCTGAGGCAGAAGCTCGACTGGGACAAGGGGACCTTCACGACTGTGCCCCTTCTGGCGGAATCCTACCAGCGGACCGATGATAAGACCTACGTCTTCAAGATCCGACAGGGCGTCAAGTTCCACGATGGAACTGACTGGAACGCCGAGGTCGCCAAGTTCAACCTGAACCGCGTGCTGAGCCACCCGAAATCGGTAGGCAAAGAGAACATCGACTCGATCGGCTCGATGGACATCGTCGACCCCTACACTTTGAAGGTCAACCTCAAGGGGCCGATGGCCTCCCTACCGGTGATGCTCACCACCGCCGGCTCCAACGGCGGCGGTCGTATCGTGTCGAAGGCGGCCGTGGACAAGTACGGAGATGACTTCGGCACCAAGCCGGAGAACAGCATAGGTACCGGCCCGTTCGTGATGACGAAATGGGCTCCCAACGATGCGGTGATGACCAAGAAATTCGACAAGTACTGGGATAAGGGCGAGGACGGGCAGCCTCTGCCCTACCTCGATGCTGTCGAGTACCCGCTCCGCCCTGACATCACCGTGCTGACCATGGAGTTCCAGGCGGGCACGGTGGATGTCGGCCCCCGGTTCAGCCATGCCGACTATGGGCGGTTCGAGAAAAATCCCAACTACAAAGTGTACAAGACACCCTGGGCGGGCAGTGGCAACATCCTGGCCAACAATGCCCAGAAGGGCGTGCTGAAAGACAACCTGAAGCTCCGCCAGGCCCTCGCCCACGGTGTGGATCGGCAGGGATTGATCAAAGTGGTCGGCCTGGGCATCGGCGAAGAGCGCTACTCCTATTTCCCTCCGGGAGGGCTGGGATACGACCCTAACGGCCCCAAGTACGAGTACAACGTGGACAAGGCCAAGCAGCTGATGAAAGAGGCTGGCTACGAGAACGGCATCGACTTCAAGCTGCTGCTCATCGCCCAGCCGGCGCATGTCCAGGTCTCAGAGTTGTTCAAGAACATGCTGGACAAGATCGGCGTGCGCCTGACCCTGCAGCCCGCCGAGCGCACCGAGACCATCAACATGACCAAGTCCGGCAACTTCGATATCTATACCGTTGGGGTGGGGTACCGGCCGGATCCTGATGCCCAGACCCGCAACCTCGCAACCTATGGCTTCGGCAACTGGACCGGCCACCAGAACAAAGCCCTGGACGACTGCATGGCGGAGGGGCGCAGCACCTACGACGACAAGAAGCGTGATGAGGCCTATCGGAAGTGCGACCGTATTCGCCACGAGGACGCCTACCTGCTGACCTTCTACACAATCTCTGACGAGGTCTTCGTCCAGAAGTACGTGGAGGGGTTCAACACGGAGTGGTCGACCGAGACCTACGACTTCCGAGAGACCTGGCTCAACAAGTAGCTCGCATCATCCGACCCATTTCCCGATGAAACCCTTGCGCTGGCCCTGAACCAGCGCAAGGGTTCGCATCATCGCCAGGCCGGGGGGGCCGCTGAGGCACTTCTGTCCCTTTGCCTTGTCGGCCGCGGCATCGCGCCGATCGTGATTTTCTGGCCGGGAGGTTGGTGTATACTTGGCGGGCAGATGCATTACAGAGCAACGCCCCCCGGGCGGCGCACCGCTACCATCGGGCATGAAAACGAGCCCGCACCCTCTCCCGCTGGGAGAGGGCCGGGGTGAGGGCCATTTTCACAAAAGGAGGCATTCGTTGAAGATCACCGACATTCAGGCCACCACCATCAGGGGGCACCAGAGCGCCGAGACCTTCTATGACTGGGTCCTGGTGAAGGTCTACACCGACGAGGGCGTCAGCGGCCTGGGCGAGGCCTACCACGGGCCGGGGGTGGAAGAGATCATCCTGAGCGACCGGTTCCGCCGGCTGCTCATCGGCGAGGACCCGCGCAATGTGGACCGCTTGTTCGAGAAGATGCGGCGCGGCACCTCCGGCGCCGGCTCCAGCGCCGGGGCCGTGGTGGCCGCCATCAGCGGCGTGGAGATCGCCCTGTGGGACCTGGTCGGCCGGGCGGTCGGAGTGCCCGTCTACCAGCTTCTCGGCGGGAAGTTCCGCGATCGCATCCGGGTCTACGCCGACTTCCGCGGTGGCAAGGAATACACGCCCGAGTCCTATGCCGAGCGCGCCAAGGAGGTGGTGGCCGACGGCTTCGACGCGGTGAAGATCGACATCGATGTGCCCATTCCGGTACCCAGCGCGGATGCCTTCAACAAGTCGCTCACCAACGCCGAGATTCGGTATATGGTCGAGCTGGTGCGCGCCACCCGTGAGGCCATCGGTCCGGACATCGACCTGGCCGTGGACACGCACTACAAGTGGTATCCCGACACTTTCCTCAAGCTGGCCTGGGCCTGCGAGGAGTTCAAACTGCTGTGGCTGGAGGACCCGGTGCCGCCGGAGGACATACCGTCGCACCGCTGGGTGACCCACTCCACGCGCACGCCTATCTGCACCGGGGAGTGCCTGTACCTTCGCCACGGCTTCCGACCGATGCTGGAAGTAGAGGGGGCCAACATCATCTCCCCCGACATTCCGAAGATGGGCGGGCTGCTGGAGTTCCGCAAGGTGGCCGATATGTGCGATACCTGGTCGATACCGATGGCCCCGCACAACGCCGCCAGCGCCCTTGGCACGGTGGCCTCCCTCCATGCCTGCGCGGCCATCCCCAACTTCCTGATTCTGGAGTACCATTATCACGCCACCGACGTGAAGTGGTACAACGATCTGGTAGATGGCCCTGGGAAGCCTGTCGTGGACAAGAGCTACATCAGGGTGCCGGATGCTCCGGGGCTGGGGGTAGACCTCAACGAGGACGTGGTCCGGGCGCACCTGCTCCCCGGCAAGAAGATGCTCGACTAGCAGAGGCAAAGCACACACGCCAGTAGTGGCGACTTCGGTCGCCCGGACCGTCACGACCGAAGTCGCCACTACCGTCACGACTGCAGTCGTGACTGCGGACGTGTAGGCTTCGCCCTTACAGGTTATTCATGATGTCGATGTAGTACGCGCCCAGGGTCCGGGCAGCGCCCATCGGCAGCCCGGTGGCGGGATCGCGCCGCAGAGACAGCCGCTGGGAGAGGAGGTTGACGGCCGCCGCCATCACCACCGGGAACGGCGCTCCCCAGTGCTCGTGAATGGCGTTGCCCATCGCCTCCATAATGCGATTGTTGATCTCCTGGCAGTCCTGGAGGTACAGAGGAATCTGGTTGCCCTTCTTGATGGGGTTGGAGTTTATGCGCAAGGTCTGGTAGTAGTGACCCAGGCCCAGCAGGCCGATTTGCATCTCCTGCATCTTCTGGAGAGTACGGGCATAGGTTAGCGGATAGTACAGCACCGGCAGGATACCCGGCCGGCTGCCCTGGCCCATCGCCGAGTCGCCGACGAAGAACATGCCCTCCTTTTCCCAGAGGTAGCCGATGGAGCCCATCGTATGCCCCGGCAGGCTCACCACCCGCAGTTGGATGCCGGCGCCGAGGTCTACGACGTCGCCGTCCTTCAGCACCCTGGTGACCTTCTGCCTGACGCAACTGGACACGTACTTCGTCTGCTCGCCACTGATCTGGGCTTCGCTCTTTCCCATCAGTTGCAGGGCAGGCGCATTGAGGGCCTCGAAGGCCTTCGGTGGTTCCTCGACCAGGAAGACGTCCGCCTCGTGCATCCATATCTCGGCCTGAGGGATGGCCGGATTGCCGCCGGCATGGTCGTGGTGGCCGTGGGTGTTGAGGATGATGTCGATGTCGCTGAGCTTGTACCCATAGTAGTCTAGGTAGGGAGCGATGTCCTGCTCCGGCGAGGTGTTGACGCCCGTGTCGACGATGGCTTTCTTCTCACCCTCGAAGAAGTAAAGCTTGGTGTGGCCGCCGTCGCCCCAGTCGGTGCCGATCTGGAGCGCCTGTGAGTGTAGTCGCATTCTCTTCCTCCTAACGGTGCCTCTTTGAAGTAGTAATTGAGTTCTTGGATGCCGATCCTGAGCGCTTGGAGCCCCGATCCACTTCAAGTTAACAACGTATTGTCTATGGCGGTACTATGCTATCTCTATCAGCCGATCGTGCCGGTCGAATGGGTGTCGCTAGCGCACGTACGGCCGGCCGTCCACCCGCAGGTCGATGGAGTGCACGCTGCGTCCCTCCGCCGCCAGTTGGTCCAGAATCGACTGGAGCGCGGCCACCTTCGCCCCCAGGTTTTCGCCCGAGCCGAAGATGATGCGGTAGCCGTTCTCGCTCACCAGGGAGAGGCCCTCGGTGGGCGAATACTCGAAGTTCTCGACCGACAGGCCCGTCTTCTCCGGCAGCCACTTGGTGAGCCGCTTCGCGGCCCCCAACACTTCCCGTCCGAGCCGGTCGCCCGTGTGCAGCGTCCCCTCGTCCTTGTCCAGGATGACGGTTGTGCCTTCTGCGTCCTCTCCCTCACCGAGCACAACACCATCAGCAGAAAGCAGGTACGACCGGTCGCCGGAGCGCCAGCTATACGCGGCCTGCCGCTCATGGACCTTCACCACAACCACGTCCGGCAGGCGGGGGAGCACCTGTACGCTTTCCACCTGCGGCAGCGATGCCACCCGCCGCCGGATATCCTCACTGTTGATCCGGAAGACGTTGAGCCCATAGACATTGGCTACGCCGGCCACCGCCTCCGCGTCCACCAACCGGTTGCCCTGGACGATCACTTTGTTTACCGTGAATGCGGAGGACTGCACTAGAGTGTACAGCAAAAAGAGCAACAGTCCCAGCCCCGCGAAGGCCCCGATCCGCTGGCCGAGGGACACCAGCCAGCTCTGCCCGTTGCGCCGGGGCTGTGCGCGCGTCTTGCGTCCCCCGCGCCGGCGGCCATTATTGGGCCTGGAGCTCAATGGCTACCCTCCACCCTCTTCTCGCAGCGTAGTGACGATCAAAGCCATCACGGTCAAGCTAGTGACGGCTGAAGTCGTCACTACGTTCACTCAACCGGGTAGTAACGACTTCAGTCGTTACTACTCCTACCCCGCGTAGTCCGTCCGGCACTCGCGCTTGTCAGTGTAGCGCTCCAGGGCGAGCTCGATCAGCTTGTCCAGCAGCACCGACACCGGCAGGCCGCTGGCCTCCCACATCTTGGGATAGGCGCTGATGGCGGTGAAGCCCGGAATCGTGTTGATCTCATTCAGTATCACCCGGCCGTCGTCGCGCCCCACGAAGAAGTCCACCCGCGCCATTCCGGCGCAGTCGATGGCCAGGAACGCGGCCACCGCCAGCCGCTGTACCTCCCGCACGGTAGCCTCCGGCAGGTCCGCCGGAATTATCACCCTGGATTCCTCGTCGAGGTACTTGGCGGCGTAATCGTAGAACTCGCGGCTGGGTAGGATCTCGGCCGGCACCGAAGCCACGGGCTCATCGTTGCCCAGCACCGCGCACTCGACCTCGCGACAGTCCAGGGCGGCTTCCTCCGCCAGTATCCGCCGGTCGTAGGCCGCCGCCAGGTCCATCGCCGCCGCCAGCTCCTCCGGGCCGTGCACCTTGGAGATGCCCACGCTGGAGCCCAGGTTCACCGGCTTCACAAAGAAAGGATAGGGGAACTGCGCCTCCAGCCGCCGCTGCACCCCGGCCGGGTCGTGCTTCCACTCGCGCCGCTTCACCGTGGCGAAGCGCACGGTGGGCAGGCCGTGCTGGCAGAAGAGCTGCTTCATCATCGCCTTGTCCATGCCGACCGCCGAAGCGGTCACCCCTGCCCCGACATAGGGAACGTCCAGCAGTTCCAGCAGGCCCTGCACCGTGCCGTCCTCGCCGTAGGTGCCGTGCAGCACCGGGACCACCACGTCTACCCGGCGGGCCAGATCCCGCCGCAGCTTGCTGTCCCGGGCAGGCACCGCCACCAGGCCGCGCTGGGTGGGATCGGCCAGGAAGGCTGCCGCCTCTCCCTCGGGATTGCCCTCTTTCAAAGCCGTCAACGGGTCGCCCTGGGTGAGCCACCGTCCGTGGCGGGTGATGCCGATGGGAATGACCTCGTATTTCTCCGGGTCCAGCGCCCGCAGGACGTTGGTGGCCGACATCAGCGAGACCTCGTGCTCGCCCGACCGCCCGCCGAAGATTACCCCTACCCGTAGCTTGCTCAATCTGGCACCCCCACACCGGAACTCACGGCTCGAAATCGCCCCAGAGCTGAATCTCAAGCTGTAATTCTACCCCAAATCGTTCCCGCACGCGCTCTTTGGCCAGCGAGACCAGCGTGTACACCTCGGCCGCCGTGGCGCCGCCGTCGTTCATTATGAAGTTGGCGTGCACCGGCGATATGCGGGCCCGGCCCACGGCGTGGCCCTTCAGTCCGGCCTGCTCGATGTAGTAGCCGGCGCTGCGCGCTTCGCCCGCGCCCTCTGCCCGGCCCGGATTGCGGAACACCGACCCGGCGCAGCGCCCCCACGGCTGGCTGCGCTGCCGCGTCTCCCGATTGGCCGCGGCCCGCGCCAGCAGGTCCGCCGCCTTCGTCGGCTGCAGCCGCATACGGGCCCGCAGCACTATCTCGTCCCTCCCGCGGGCTGTCCTGAACCGGCTGGTTCGGTAAGCGAAGGCCAGCTCCGAGGAAGGCAGCGTCACTACGTCTCCTTTGGCATTCAGCACTTCGGCCTCTGTCACCACGTCGGCCATCGCTCCGCCGAACGCTCCGGCATTCCCGGCTACAGCCCCGCCGACGGAGCCCGGTATCTCCACGGCGAACTCCAGTCCCCCCAGACCGGCGCGGCAGGCCCGCATCGCCAGTTGGCCGAGCAGCGCCCCCGAATCCGCCCGGGCGCCGCAGCACCCTCCCGGCTCACGTACCAGCTCGGCGCCCTCCGCCCGATTGGCGATGACCAGGCCGCGCACTCCCCTGTCGGCCACCAGCAGGTTGGTCCCGCGGCCGAGGATGCGCCACTCCATTCCCAGCGTGCGCGCCGCCCTCACTAGGCCGGCCAACTCCTCGCGGCTGCGGGCCACGGCGAAGATATCGGCGAGGCCGCCGATACGATAGCTGGTGCGCGGGGCCAGCGGCTCGCCCGCCAGGACGCGGCCCGACGCCAGGCCGGCGATGCGGGCCACTTCGGCCGCCAGTGCCTCAGCGCCCATGGTCGATCTCACGTGCCGCCTCTTTCGACAGCAGGGCCTCGGTCACCACGGTCACGTCGCCGGCTCCCATAACCAGCACCACATCGCCTTCCTGCAGCTCCCCGGCCAGGTAGTCGGCCGCCTCGCCCAGCGGGCCGATGTGCCTCGCGTTGGGATGGTCCATCGCCCGCACCAGGTCGGCCGAGGTGAGATCACCCGGTTCGCGCTCGCGGCCGGGCGGCAGGTATGTGTCCACCACCACCACGCGGTCGGCGTCCCCGAAGGCCATCACAAAGCCGTCGAACAGCGACTTGAGCCGGTGCGTGGTGTGCGGCTGAAACACGGCCCACAGCCTGCCGGGGTGCTGTTCGCGGGCCGCGGCCAGCGTGGCCCGCACCTCGGTGGGATGGTGGGCGTAGTCGTCGTAAAGCTCGGCGCCCCGGTAGGACCCCCGCCGCTCGTATCGACGGCCCGTTCCCTTGAAGTCGGATAGAGCCGCCTGAATGGCCGGGGCGGGCACGCCGACTTCGGCGGCCGCGGCCACGGCGGCCAGGGCGTTCGACACGTTGTGGCGTCCGGGGACCTGCAGCGATACCCTACCCCAGGGCCGGCCGTTGTAGCGCACCAGACAATCGTTTCCGCCCCGGCTGTTAGGGGAGACCTCGGCGGCCCGCCAGTTAGCGGCCGGGCTGAAGCCGTAGGTGACCACCTTACCTTGGCATTGGGCGGCGAGGGCCA
>JAMCWG010000022.1 GCA_023475235.1 Chloroflexota bacterium | reverse complement strand
GTAATGCTAGGTGTAGGGAACGCACCCAGAGGGTACCCGGGTCGCCCTTGGGCGAGGCACCGCCTCGCCCCCTACATAGCACTACCCCGTTAATTTGTAAAACATTATCATCAAGGCACCAGAGAGCAAGGCCATACGGAGCAAAACGACGAGCCTTCAGCCGTAAGTTGCGAAGCGAAAGTTGAAGGCTGACGGCTGGAAGCTGACGGCTGATGGCTTTCAGCAGAAGGAGCTAGGAGAGATGCCCAAAAACATCTTAATAATCGGCACTCTGGACACCAAGGGCGAAGAGCTTGGGTTTATTAAGGGCCGGATCCAGCAGCGCGGCCACCGGGCCGTGGTTATGGATGTCGGAGCGGTCGGGGCGCCCGCATTCCAGGCGGAGATCGGCCGGGAGGAAGTGGCCTGGGCTGGCGGGACGAGCCTGAGCGACCTGCAGGCCGGCGGCGATCGAGGCCGGGCCATGGAGACTATGACGCGCGGCGCCGCGCAAGTGGCGCAAAGCCTCTACGCCCAGGGCCGGGTGGATGGCGTTATCGGTCTGGGCGGCTCGGCCGGAGCCTCCGTTGGCACCGCGGCCATGCGGGCCTTGCCGACAGGCGTTCCCAAGGTGATGGTCACCACCATGGCCTCCGGCGACACGCGACCCTACGTCGGCACCAAGGACGTCACGATGATGTACTCGGCGGTGGATATCGCCGGTCTCAACCGTCTCTCCCGGCGCATCCTGGCCAACGCGGCCGGGGCCATCTGCGGGATGGTGGAGGAGGTAGTAGAGACCGTCGCGGAGAAGCCTTTGTTGGGGGCCAGCATGTTCGGCGTTACCACGCCATGCGTAACCGCAGCGAGAGCGGCCCTGGAGAGGAACGGCTACGAGGTCCTGGTCTTCCACGCCACTGGAAGCGGTGGTCAGGCCATGGAGAGCCTGGTGGAGGATGGCTTCATCACCGGTGTCCTGGATCTTACTACCACAGAGTGGGCTGACGAGCTGGTGGGAGGCGTGCTGAACGCCGGCCCGCACCGGTTGGAGGCAGCGGGAAAGGCTGGCTGCCCTCAATTAATCGCTCCGGGTGCTCTGGACATGGTGAACTTCGGCCCGGAGAGCACGGTGCCGGAGCGCTTCAAAGGGCGCAAGTTCCACGTGCACAACCCGACGGTGACCCTTATGCGGACGACGGTGGAGGAGAACCGACAGTTGGGGCGGATCATCGCCGAGAAGGCTAACGCGGCGAAAGGGCCGGTGGCCATCCTTCTGCCCCTGCGAGGAGTCTCGGCCATCGACAAGGAAGGGCAGCCTTTCAACGATCCGGCCGCCGACGCCGCTCTCTTCGAGGCCATTCGCAGCACCGCGGTGCCCCAGGTCAGGCTCATCGAGCTGGATGCGCATATCAACGACGACGTCTTCGCCGAGACGGCGGCCAACATTCTGATGGAAATGATGAAAAAGTAGAGGGAGGTAATCCAATGACTCGAGACGAGGCTCTGCGTAAACTCCGCGCGACGGTCGCCAGCGGCCGGGCCATCATCGGCGCCGGTGCGGGCACGGGGATCTCGGCCAAATGCGCCGAAAATGGCGGCGTCGACATTATCATCATCTATAACTCGGGCCGCTACCGCATGGCCGGAAGAGGATCCCTCGCCGGCTTGCTGCCTTACGGCGACGCCAACGCCATCGTTATGGAGATGGCCGGGGAGGTGCTGCCCATCGTGCGCAATACCCCCGTTCTCGCCGGAGTGTGCGGCACCGATCCCTTCCGCATGATGGGCTACTTCCTGAAGCAGGTCAAGGAGATAGGCTTCACCGGCGTGCAGAACTTCCCCACGGTTGGCCTCTTCGATGGCGTTTTCCGGCAGAACCTGGAGGAGACGGGAATGGGCTACGACCTGGAGGTCGAGATGATCCGCCAGGCCCACCAATTGGACCTCCTCACCTGTCCCTACGTCTTCACCGAGCAGGATGCCGTGGCTATGGCTCGGGCGGGCGCCGACGTGCTGGTGCCGCACATGGGCCTCACCACGAAGGGCGCTATCGGCGCCACTACCGCCATCACCCTGGAGGAATCGGCGCGGCGAATTCAGCGCATGCACGACGCCGCCAAGGAAGTGAATCCCGATATTATGGTCCTTTGCCACGGTGGACCCATCGCCGAGCCTGAGGATGCCGAATTCATTTTCAAGAACACCAAAGGAGTGGTGGGCTTCTTCGGCGCCTCCAGCCTGGAGAGGCTGCCCACCGAACGCGCCATCACCGCCCAGGCAAAGAGGTTCAAGGAACTGCGCGCCAGCTAGCTGGGCCGCCAACAGGCATCGGCCTAGCCGCAACACTGTCCATAAAGAGGTAGGGGCGAAGCGCCCGCTGCAACTGATGGCGATCTTTCACGCATTGCCAAGCTCCGACAAGACCACCGGGGTTCGGTCTGAAACAGTCGCGGGTGCTTCGCCCTCAAGATTATCTCTACCTCAACAAACTTTCCACTCAGTCCGTTGTGTGTCGGCGTACGCAGGCGCAGGAAGCGATAAAGGCAGAAATGAGCGAACACTACCAACATCAATTCCCGGAGCCCGGTGAGGAAACCCGGGTCTGCTTTCATCCGTGGTGGTATCCAGCCGGATATGATGAGCTTCCCTGCGGCGTACCAGGAGCCTTCCAGCGCTTGAAAGGCGTCAGGTCTGAGGTCTAGGCCTCAAGCTGAAAGCTGATGGCTGAAGGCTGAAGGCTGAAGGCTGAAGGCCGCGTGCCCGCTTGACAACGTAGTGTAGACTATAGCGCGTATGCAAAGAGGCCTGACGCGCCTGGCGATTGGTACTTTTGTGGCCGGGCTACTCATCCTCGCTGCTCCAGCGAAACCCGGAGCAGCCGACGGCAATACCGGGGTCTACTTTGTCAGCAGCACCAGAGACGGCCGGTGA
>JAMCWG010000032.1 GCA_023475235.1 Chloroflexota bacterium | reverse complement strand
GACATGGCCGCGGCCACACTCGCCGAAGGCTGAGCCGGGCACCACGGCCACCTTCTCCTCCAGGAGGAGCTGCTCCGTGAAGTCGTCGTCGCTCAGTCCAGTGCCCCGTATCGAGGGGAAGGCGTAGAAAGCTCCCTTCGGCTCGAAGCAGTCCAGGCCGATGCGCCGCAGCCCGGTCACCATCACCCGCCGCCGCTGATTGTACTCCTCTACCATCGCTTGCACCTCCGGCTCGCCGCGGTGCAGCGCCTCCAGCGCAGCCTTCTGTCCGGCGATGGGCGCGCATATGGAAGTGTACTGGTGCACCTTCACCATTGCCTCGAGTATCTCTGCCGGCGCGGCGGCGTAGCCCATCCGCCAGCCGGTCATAGCATAAGACTTGGACATGCTGCCTATCAAAATGGTGCGTTCCTGCATACCCGGGAGCGACGCAAAGCAAGTGTGGCCCCCATTATACACCAACCGGTCATAGATTTCGTCCGAAATCACCAGTAGGTCGTAGGCCTCGGCCAGCGCCGCGATGGCCAGCAGGTCCTCTCGGTCCATCACTGCTCCCGTGGGGTTGTTGGGGTAGCCCAGGAGAATGGCCTTCGTGCGTGAGGTGATGCGCGCTTCGACCTCTTCCGGCCTTAGCTTGAAGTCATCTTCCTGTCTCGTGGGCACACAGACGGGCTTGCCGCCGGCCAGCACGACGCACGGCTCGTATGAGACGTACCCCGGGTCGGGGACCAGCACTTCATCGCCGGGATTGACGAGCACTCGCGCGGCGAGGTCGAGGGCCTCCGACGCGCCGGAGGTGATCAGCAACTGGCACGCCGGATCGTACCTGACGCCGTAGAGGCTGGCCAGATGTGCTGACAGGGCTTCGCGCAGCTCCAGCAGGCCGTAGTTGGAGGTGTACATCGTGTAGCCACGCTCCAGGGCATAGATGCCCGCCTCTCGAACGTGCCACGGCGTGGTGAAGTCCGGCTCCCCGACGCCGAGCGATATGACGTCGTCCATCGAGGCCAGCAGATCGAAGAAGCGGCGGATGCCCGAGGCGGGGATGGCCCGCGCTCGGTCAGAAAGCGCGCTCGCCCAGCGGCCCGACGCCTCCGGCTGGGTGCCAAGTCTGGTTACTGTCTGTGTTTCCTCCACGCTCCACCCCACTATGATCGGTTTGTGTTTCGCCGCCCTGTTGCAGGGGCGAGGCATACGCCCCCTATATGCCGGGCGGGCCCACCGTTGCGTCCTGTCTCAGCGGGAGCACAGGCGTATCGCCAGCCTGCAGCGCGCCTGCCCCCGCCAGGCTCTGAAGCCGGTCGCCGAAGCGAGCCAGACGCTTATCGGCATCTTCATACTTGGTATGGGCATTGGCCAGGTGCCGGCCCAACGTCTCGAAGTCGACCTGAAACTTGCCCAGCTCGCCCCCCAGTTGTCCCAACTGGGCCATAATCTGCTGGGCGTTGCGCTCGATGCGCAGGCCCTTCAGCCCCAGGGCCACGGCCTGAAGGTACGCGTAGAACGAGTTGGGGGATACCGGCACGACCTTGCGGCCCAATGCATAGCTGTAAATCCCATCGTCTCCAGCGCCGCCGGCGATTATCTCGTAGTACAGGTTCTCCGCCGGGATATACATGAGCGCGAAGTCGAATGTGCCCTCGTCGGTCAGGATGTACTTGCTGGCGATGGCGTCGACGTGGCTGCGAACGTCCCGTAGGAAAGCGGCGCGGCAGCGTCGACGCTCGTCGTCGGTGCCCGCCTGGAACAGCCGCTGGCACGATTCCATCGGGAACTTCGAGTCGACCGGCACCATCCCGCCGCTGAGCATAATCACGGCATCCACGCGCACCCTGCTCCTGGGGAACTCGTACTGCTCCTGAAAGCAGCCATCCGGCAGCACCTGGCGCAGCACCTGTCCCAGAAGCAGCTCGCCAAGCTGCCCGCGCAGCTTGGGTGGTCGCAGGATATCCTGCAATGCTGCCATCTCCTTGCCCGCTTCCTCCACCTGTTTCACCAGCTCATTCGTCCGCACCAAGCTCTGCTGCACCGTGCCCAACTGCGCCGTGGCTTTCTCCAGGCCGTCGTTCACGTTACGCTGCACCTCCAGCACCTGGCCGTGAAGGGCCCGCTCCAGCTCCAGCATCCGGCCGGTCACTGCCTCCAGGCTCTGCCCCATCTGGCTGCGCAGCGCCTCGATCTGCTGCAGCGTGGCCTGCTGCGCAGCGCCAGCGCCGTCGCCGGCGGCCGGACGCCTCGAAAGAAGCGCCGCCGCTATCACCAGCGCAATGCCCAGAGCCACCAGACCGGCTGCTATCTCCAATGACGTCACCTGCTACCGGTATTTGCCCACCCCAGCCCTGTCCACACGCGGGCTGGATTTCCGTGTCATCTCGACGACGGTCGAGGTCCCCCTCTCCGCGCGGAGAGGTCGCCACAGCGACTCGTCTGCCAGAGGCGGACTCGCCTATGGCGAGCCTTCGGCGAGGGACAGGGGTGAGGTTTGTCTCGCAGCAGCTTCCACCTGCTCTACAACACTGTCCACCGAAGCCGAGACCTCCGCGTTAGTAAAGCGCAGGACCCTTAAGCCCAGCCTCTCCAGAAACTCCTGGCGAATGGTATCCTCCTCACGCGTGCGCTCATGAACTGGACCATCCAATTCAACGATCAGCCTGGCCTTGGCACAATAGAGATCCACGATGAAACGGCCTATCGGATGTTGCCGCCGGAACCTCAACCCGCGCAGTTGCCGGTTATGCAACCTCTGCCAGCGTCGGTGTATGTCGCATTTCACGGGCGACAGGCTTCAGCCTAGCCCAAAGCTCAGGATCAGTGCGCCAAGCTGTCTCGTTCACCTCACCCCCAGCCCCCTCTCCGTACACGGAGAGGGGGCCTAACGTCTATCTAGAAGCTGCCGACTTTCCCTTCTTTCTCCTCTTTATTCCTC
>JAMCWG010000033.1 GCA_023475235.1 Chloroflexota bacterium | reverse complement strand
CTCCTGGCGCGACGCCGCCAGGGCGTAGTCTGAGCCGGCCTCGAACAGGTGGTCGGTGTCGGGCCAGGGGGTGCTCACGAGGCATATGCCGCAGGCCAGGGCTTCGAACAGGCGGATCGTGGGCGTGCCGTGGAGGCGCTCGGCGTACTGGCGGCGTATCACGTGCAGCGTCAGCGTGCTCTCGGCGTAGGCCTCCGGCGCCCGATAGTTGGGCATCCAGCCCCGGTGCTCGACGCCGTAAGTCGCGGCCAGCCCTTTCAACAGGTCCGCCGGGTAGCGCACGCCGTACAGGGCGAAGCGGCGTTGGGGAAGGGCGCGGGCCGGCTCCAGGAAGAAGTCCACGGTCTCCCGGCGGCGGTCCTCGTCGCCCCAGTTGCCGATAAAGACCACGTCGGCTGTCTTTGGCCGCTCCAGCGGGCGGAACAGGTCCACGTCCGCCCCCTCGTGGAAGACGACCACGTTATCCAGGCCGTATGCCTGCCGGTAGTGCTCGGCCAGGCCGGGGCCGAAGGCCAGGACGGCATCGTAACGCTCCAGCCCCAGAGACCGCACGGTTCCTGGCTCAGTGTAGGCGCGGTGGTGTGTGTCGTGGTAGAGCATGGCTGGGCCAGGATTGCGCCCTCCCAGGCGACCGGCGGCTCTCACCAGCTCTGGGTGATTCCACTCGTGGACCAGGCACGCGTCCGCGCCGTCCACCACCGCCTCAAGCCACGCCTCTATTCGATCAGGCCCCGGCATCCGGTATGCGCGGTGCTCTATGAATGGGAACCGGCTAGAAAACTCGTGAATGGGTTCGCGGCCGTGGTCGCGCACCAGGTTGGAGATGGACCAGTTGTCCTCCTCCTCATAGAAGACCACCTGGTGGCCCAGGCCGTGAAGGGCGCGTGCCAGGCCGCGCAGAAAGTGGGCGTTGCCGTGGTTCCAGTCCGAGACGATCGAGTGGCCCAGGATGACCAGCTTCACACTCTGACTCCGAGGATAGATTGGTAGAGGGAGTGGTATTCTTCCGCCATGCGGCGGGCGGTGTAGTTGGCCAGGGCGTGCTGGCGCGCCCTCTTGCCCCATTCCGCTGCCACGTCGGGCTGGTGCGCTAGCGTCTCCAGCTTTGCGCGCAGATCCTCGGAGCAGTTGCGCTCGAAGTAGATGGCATCGTCATCCCAGATCTCGCGGTGGAACGGCACGTCGTTGGCCAGTATCGCGCAGCCGCTGAAGGCGGCCTCTAGCGCGGCCAGGCCGAACGGCTCGTACATCGACGCCGCCACGTAGATGGAGGTTTGCGCGTACAGCTCTATGACACGCGGGTAGGGAAGCTCGCCCAGGTGGGTGATCGAGCCGTGGTTGTGGATATCCAGCCGCTCGCCGCCCGGGCCCACGGCGGGCCCTACGGCCGTGAGCTGCACGTCGGCCTTCTCGTTCAGCGCCTCCAGCACCACCCGAGCATTCTTGGCCCGGTCCCACAGCCGGCCCACCATCAGCGCCGTGCCGGGCTTCTTGATCCCCGGCGCGAAATCGCTCGCTGGAAGGCCGTTGTATATGACGTGGATGGGGGTGGATGGGTGGTAGTACTCCGAGATGTTGTTCTTCATGAAGTTGGAGGGGCAAACAATGGCGCTTGCCCCCTGCAGGCCATCGACCACCAGGCGCTTGTACGGCTCGATGTCCGTCTCAGGTGGCTCGCCCCCGCACCAGTGCAGCCAGCTCAACAGGTCGCTGTGGGCTACCACCACGCGGGGAATGTCCAGCTCAAGGTTTCCGTAGGCGAACTGGTTGGAGTGGATCAGGTCCACCCGGCGCCAGCGGGCCAGCGCCATCACCAGTTGGGCCGAGTGCTCCAGGTGCTCGGTGGGGTTGGCCATCCACTCCAGCTTGAAGGTGGTGGGGATGAAGTCCACCTTACTCAGCCGGTGGAGAGCCGCTATCTGGTCGGCGTGCGGCTCGTTGCCCAGCGTTACCAGCGTGATGCGGACGCCGTAGACATCCGTCAGCGTGCGGACCAGGCTGAGCGTGTAGTTCCAGACGCCACCGATGGTGTCGGTGGTCATCAGAATGTGCATAAAGACCCCTCCCCTCCGTGCTCCAACTCGTCCAAGGGGGACGGGGAGCAATCCTGCAGGGACGTCCACCGTTCGTAGCGGCCCAGGTAATAGTCGTGCGCCCGCTCCCAGGAGTGGGCATCGATGGGGCCGAAAAGCTGCTCATGCCACTCGCTGCCCGGATAGGGGTACAGCGGCACCGGTTCCGACACCCAGATCCCCTCGTCGATCATCCGCCCTCGCCACTGCGCCACCTCTTCCCGCTGGGCCTGTGGCTGGTCCGGCGGGCGCACCAGGTTAACCTGCACCCAGTCGATGCGCCCCTTTGCGTAAGACAGCAAGCTTAGTGCCCGCTCAGGGCTGAACCGGTATCTCTTGTTGAACGGCCGGATGGAGTCGAAGATGGGGCTTTCCAGCCCGAACTCGACCGCTATGCAGCCGGCCCGTGCCAGCAGGTCCAGCCCCTCTTCGTTCCAGGTATCCAGCCGGGATTGGATGCCGAAGCGGAAGAGTGGCCGCTCCGCTATGCCCCGCAGCACCTGGCGGGAAACGCCCAGCCCGAACATCTCGTCGACGAAATAGACGTACTGCACACCCCGTCTCTTGAGCGTCTCCATCTCGGCCGCGATCTTCTCAAGCGGCCGGTGCCGGTAGGCGTGACGGAAGGTTCCGCGGTTGCAGTAGGTGCAGATGTACGGGCAGCCGCGGCTTAGCTCCATCTGAGCGGCGGGACCCTCCGGCTTCCAGGGCCCGAAGTAGCCGTGCAGGTGGGTGTATCGCTCGATCGGGTAGCTGCCGAAGTCCAGCGCGGGCAGCATTGACATGTCGGTCACCGTGGGGTGGTCCCCATCAACAAAAAGGCCGTCCGAGCTGTGAGCCACGGACGGCACGCTTCG
>JAMCWG010000107.1 GCA_023475235.1 Chloroflexota bacterium | reverse complement strand
TCAAAGTGGCTGCCGATCAGTTACGGCGCAGGAATTCGAAGCTGGAAGCCCTGGGGGTGTAGACATCCACTCGCGAGGCGGTCGTCGGCCCGGCAGAGCCGGTGGCGCGCCCCGGCGAGGCCGGGGGCGGAGGCAGGGACGTCTTCCGGCTGGAGGTGCCGCCGCCTACAGCGGGCCTGTGGGGCAGGAGGATCGAGTACTTGCGCGTCTGGCAGGAGCTGATCGCCGACTATGAGGTTACGTTCAACGGAGAGCCCGGCCGGGTCATGATCCGCCCGCTGGAGGCCGGAGGAGAGGGGCCATTCCTGACCGCCGTTGACCTGGTTGGCCAGGACTTCTACCTGTGGCTGCGCGAGTGTCCGGACGTCTGCCACGTGCTGCTGGACAAGATCACCACGGCTCTGCTGCATGCCAGTTTGCACTTCCGCGCGGTCGACCCCCGCCCCCGGCCGCTATTCGTCCTGGCCGACGACTTCGCCGAGCTGATCTCGGCCGACATGTTCCGGCAGTTCTGCATCCCGTACGACCACCGCCTCTTCGCCATCCTGGGCGGTGGGCTGCAGAGCGGACGCGCCTTACACATGTGTGGGGATACCACGCACCTCCTGGACGTGTTGGTCAACGAGGAGCGGATCACCGACTTCGTTGGCTACGGGGCGATGGTCGACGCGAAGCTGATAGCCGACAAGATGGGTGGCAGGGTGAGGGTGACAGGGGGCATCCTTCCCTATCTGCTGCTGCGCGGCCCGCAGAAGGAGATCTACGAGGCAGCGATGGATTGCTTGCGCGCCTTCGCCCGGCACGGCGGGTTCACCCTGGCGGACGGGTTCAACGTGGCGCCCGGCACACCCTTCGAGCATCTGGCCACAGTGGTGCAGGCGGCCGTCGATTACGGACCGCTGCCACGGCCCGGCGCAGGAGGGTCATGATGGGGCGTGCAATGACTGGCAAGGAGCGCATGCTCATCGCCATGCGGCGCGGCGTGCCGGACAGAGTGCCGGTCTGCCCGGACATCTCCATGATGGTGCCGAGCAAGCTGACCGGCAGGCCGTTCTGGGATATCTTCCTGCACAAGCGTCCCTTCGTGGGTGATGCCTACCTCGACGCCATCCGCTACTTCGGCATGGATGGCTGGTACATCTACGACGAGCTGCGCTTTGGCAACGCTCGTTTGTTCTCGCGCGACGGCGAGATGGCCTCACTTTTCCCCGGCGGGCCGATGCTGCCGGGCGAGATGCTGCGCATCGAGACGGTTAGCGTGACGGAAGAAGCTGTTGCCGTCCGTACGACGGTCGAGACTCCCTTGGGCCCGCTGACCAAGGTGGATACCTACTTCCGCGCCGATTCGCCCTGGCCGCAGGAGAAGTGGATCAAGGACATCGACCGGGACTGGCCACGCCTGCAGTATCTTATGGGTGAAGAGTGGAGCTACACCCTGGACAGGCCCAACTACGACAGGCTCGGCGATCTGGGTGTGTACGCGTTGATGGTGCTCTTGCCGCTGGATTTCTGGTTCCACATCCGTGATGGAGCGAGCGAGCAGTTGACGTTCGACCTGGTGGACCGGCCGGACGTCATGGATGAGATCTTCTCTTGCTACTCCCGCTTCGCCACGGCGCTCGTGCAGGCGTACCTGGAAGCGCGGCCGGACGAGGTGCACATGCAAGGCTCGTGTTCGAGCCTCAGCCTCACCTCCGCTGCACTGTACAAGAAACACAACCTGCCGTTTCTGAAGGAGATCACACGCCAGTGCAAGGCGGGCAACCTGATCACGCACCAGCACACGTGCGGGAAGTCGGCGCTCGCCCTGCAGTGGAACTACGAGCACACGGACCTGGATGTCATGGAGCCCCTGGAAGGACCGCCGGGAGGCGACGTGGATCTCGCTGAGGCCAAGCGGCGATACGGCGATAAGATCAGCCTGAAGGGTAACCTCAACACGTTTCAGCTCATGCTTCGGGGCACGCCGGAGGACGTCGAAGGGGCGGCGAAGGCAGCCATCGACGCCGCAGCCTCCGGCGGCGGCTACATCCTCTCAACCGGAGATCAGTGCGGGCGCGATACTCCATATGAGAATCTCTTCAAGTTGGTCGAGGTTGCCAAGACATATGGGAGGTACGTATGAGCCGCGTGATGATGCCTAAGGAGCGCTTTCTCACGGCTCTAGCGGGTGGACAGCCGGACCGCGTTCCGCTTTTCGACTTCCTGTTCAGCCCGAAGCTCTTCGAGCATGTCATCGGGCGACGTCCGGAGACGTACAACGCGGAGGACGTGGTAGCCTGCTCGTTCGCGCTGGGGCTGGATGGTGTCTATATCCCGTTCGGGGCGGCGAGCTCTTTCCAAGCCAGGCAAATCGCCGAGCATGTTAGCGTCGACGAGTGGGGCGTCACCATCAAGGCAGACGATACGGTCTCCTGGCCCGGCGGCCCTCCCATCGACTACCCGATCAAGACAAGGGAAGACTGGGAGAACTACGAGCCGCTCAACCCGCAGGCGCCGGGCCGGGTGGAAGAGGTGGAGGCTGCGATCCGCCTGTCCGCGGACCGGCTGGCCATCCTCGGCGGTATGCTCGGTCCGCTTACTCAGGCATGGTGGATAACAGGCGTCGAGGCCTTCAGCATCATGTTGTATGACGATCCGGAGCTTGCGCATCGGACCCTGCGTGCGGGCACGGACTACGGCATCGCGGCGGGGAGAGCCATGGCTGCGACAGGCGTCGATGCGCTCCTCATCGCCGACGATCACGGTGGCACCAATGGCCCGATGATGTCGCTTCCCCTCTTCCGGCGCTTTGTGCTGCCGTACTTCGCCGAGATGGTGGCAGCCTTCCGTAATCTGGGGCTCCCGGTCATCATGCACAATGACGGAGACATTCGCATCTACCTGGATGATCTCGTGGACACGGGCATTCATGCGTACCATCCCGTGGAGAGGGCGGCAGGCATGCGCCT
>JAMCWG010000131.1 GCA_023475235.1 Chloroflexota bacterium | reverse complement strand
TACCTGCCGAGATGCCGGTCGTTACGCCCTGCTTGGCGTCGACGGAGATGGTGAATGCGGTGCCGAACGTGGCCGTATTCTCCATCACCATCATCGGGATTTCAAGCTCATCCAGACGCTTGCCCGTCATCGCCACGCAGATGAGGCCGCGACCCTCCCGGGCCATGAAGTTGACGGCTTCGGGCGTCACTTTCTCGGCGGCCAGTGCCAGGTCGCCCTCGTTCTCCCTGCTCTCATCATCTACGATGATGACGAGCTTGCCAGCGCGGCAGTCTTCAATCGCTTGCTCAACAGTTGCCAATGGCATTGTCATTCCCCCAGTTATGGTGGCCCGCTGGTGATGACGACTAAAGTCGTCACTACGTTGTCCTACCATCCGGTGACGACTGCAGTCGTCACTACGTTGTCCTACCATCCGGTGACGACTGCAGTCGTCACTACGTCCTCATCCTGGCAGCGACGACTTCGGTCGTCACTATGATATCCTGCGCCCGACCTACCCCAGGAACCCGTGCTCGGCCAGAAACTCGGCGGTCATTTCGCTTCGCGGCGCACCCACCAGCCTCTCCACATACTTCGCTAGAATGTCCACTTCCAGGTTCACCTCGTCGCCGGGCGCTTTCCCGGCCAGGGTGATGTGCTCCTGGGTGAACGGCACCAATGATACGGTGAACGACCGCGCGTCCAACTCGGCCACGGTAAGGCTGGCCCCGTCCACGGCGATAAACCCCTTCTCCACAACATAGCGCATCAGGTCCGCCGGCGCGGCGATGCGGACCAGCAGCGCGCCACCCTCGGACCGGCGGTTGACCACCTGCCCCCGGCCGTCCACGTGGCCCTGGACCAGGTGGCCGCCCAGGCGGTCGCCCAGCCCCAGGGCGCGCTCCAGGTTCAGGGGCTGGCCGGGCCGCAGCGAGCCCAGGGTGGAGCGCCGCAGCGTCTCGGGCATCAGGCCCACCACAAACCACCCCTCGCCCTTCTCCACGACGGTCAGGCACACCCCTTCCACGGCGATGCTGTCGCCCAGGCGCGTGCCGGCCAGCACCTGCGATGCATTTACGGTGAGGCGGTCGCGCCCCAGGCTACGCACCCTGCCCACTTCCTCGATTATGCCCGTGAACATGCCCGCATCTCCGGCAGGTATCCCTCTACCAAAAAGTCCTCGCCTAACTGCTCCAGCCGCACCCGCTCCAGGCCCAGCGCCTCGGACATCTTCGCCATTCCCGCCCAGGTCGCCGCCGGAGCGCGGTTGCCGCCTACTACTTTTGGTGCCACGAAGGCCCACACCTTGTCCACCAGATGGCCGGCGAAGAACGCCCCTAGCAGTGTGGGGCCGGCCTCCAGCAGCACGCTCACCAGCCCCCGCTCGCCCAGCAAAGCGACCAGCGCGTCCAGGTCCACGCGGCCCTCCCGCTGCGGCAGCAAGGCAACCTCGGCGCCAGTGGCCGCAATCCGCTCCCGTGTTTCCGTGCTGGCCCGCTCGGTCACGGCCACCAGGGTGCCTGACGCCAGGTCCGGGCCCAGCAGCCGCGCCCTGAGCGGTATGCGCCCTTCGCTGTCCACGACCACGCGCAGGGGACGGGCCGTGCCGCGCGGCGCCCGCCGCGAGCGTTCGACAGGACGCGCCGTGAGCTGAGGATCGTCGGCGATCACCGTGCCCACGCCCACGACGACGGCGTCGACCACGTCCCGCAATTCGTGCGCCCGGGCGCGGGCAATCTCGCCGGTCACCCAGCGGGCATCGCCGCTCTGGGCGGCCATCTTCCCATCCAGGGTCATCGCCCATTTGGCGGTGACGAAGGGCCGCCGGCAAAGGATGTACTTGAAGAATGCCTCGTTGAGGGCAGCGGCCTGGTCCCGTCCCTCGCCCAGGATGGTCGGTATGCCCGCCGCCTCAAGCTCCCGCTGTCCCTGGCCATCCACCAGCGGGTTCGGGTCCAGCGTGGCGATATGGACCTCGGCCACGCCGGCCTCGATGATGGCCTGGGTGCAGGGCGGCGTCCGGCCGTGGTGGCAGCATGGCTCCAGAGTGACGTACAGCGCGGCGCCACGAGCCCGTTCCCCTGCCTGGGCCAGGGCCACCACCTCGGCGTGCGGGCCGCCGGCCGGCTGCGTGTATCCCTTGCCGACGATGACGCCGTCGCGCACCAGCAGGGCGCCCACGGCCGGATTGGGACTGGTCCGCCCCAAGGCGCAGTCGGTCAGCACCAGAGCCTTTTGCATAAAGAAAAGACCCGAAGGCATTTGCTACCTCGGATCCGATACCACAGGAATACGCATGCCTTCTCCCATCCGGACTGTACCGTCGGCCCTGGACCTACCCCAGGTCTGCCCCCATTTGGGGACTTGCGGGCTATACCGCCGGTCGGGAATTGGCCGCCGCCTCATCGAGGCGATAGCCGCACCCTACCCTGAAGGTTGTGGTATCAGTTTACCCAAAGGACGCTGGCGTGTCAATCATGTCTGCATCCAAACCAGGGCCTGCTCTTAAAATGCTTCGCTATTTTAAGAGCAGGCCCTTCATCCAAACAAGGGTCTGTTCAAAGTCGCCGCACGTCGGCAGGGGAGGGATGGTCCCTCCCCTGCCCGCGGTGCCCGTCTGTGTTTATTTGTCGAGCCACACCTGCCTGAAGTCCGTGCCACCCCAGCTCATGGTAGCGGGAGTGTAGCCTTTGACCCAACTGCGGATGGCCACCGCCCGTGGCAGCACCCACAGGTAAGTGGCAGGAACGTCCTTGAACAGGACGCGCTCTGCGTTAACATAGGCATCCTGGCGCTTGGCCTGTTCGTAGGACGTGCGGCCTACCTGCAGCCACTTGTCGAACTCCGGGTTGCAGAAGCGGGAGTAATTGCCCACTCCCTTGCATTCGAAGGGCATTGAAAGCTGCTTGTCGGGCTCGGCTTCCGGGTTGTGCTGGAGCATAAGGAAGGTGAATAGCCCGGCCTCCCGCTTCTTGATGTTCGCCGTCCTGTCGGCTACCGCTAGCTGCGTATGTATGCCTGCGGTCTCCAGTTGCTGCTTCACTACCTCCCCTTGCTGCTGGTCCAGGGTGCGGTTGTGGACCGTCAGCTCCAGATCGCTTCCATCATAGCTGGATTCCGCCAGCGCTTGCTTCGCCTTGGCGAGATCGAACCAATAGTACGGAGTCGAAGCATCGTAGCCGAGCATTCCTGGCAGACGGAAGCCTTTCGCTGGGGCGCCATAACCCATCCCCAGCACCTTGGCGATGCCTTCCCGGTCCAAGGCGTAGGCCACTGCCTGTCGGAGCTTCAGGTCTTTGGCGAAGGGCCCGGTGTTCATATTGAACACCATCAGGTATGCCTGCGCTATCCAGTTCATGTCTACAAGGACGAGGTCAGGGTTACCCTTCACTGCCGGTATGTCTTTGGGAAACACCGATTCGCTTATGTCGATGCTTCCCGCACGGATCTCCATCAGGCGGACCGTATCATCGGTCATGAGCCTGTATACGACCCCGTCGGTGTAGGGGAGCGGCTTACCGTCGGCGCCCATCATCCAGTAGTTGTCGAACTTCTTCAACGTGTAGGAGGTCCCGCTCACCATTTCGGCGAACTGCATAGGCCCGGAGCCTACCGGGTGCTGCACGAAGCCATCTTCACCCATCTTGTCCATCGCGGCCTGCGACAGTATATCCGGGCGCTCGGGCGCGCCGTCGCTCAAGTTCAGCAGCAGGATAGCCGAGGGCTCCTTGAGATTGAGCCTGACCGTGTAGTCGTCCACCACGTCGACACTGGCAACGACGTTCAGGTTCTCCCGCAGGCGGGATTTCTGCCAGGTGATCATGCGGTCCAGATTCCACTTAGCAACCTTGGCATTGAAGTCACTTCCGTCGTGGAACTTGACCCCTTTGCGCAGCTTGAAAGTAGCTGCCTTTTCGCTGAGGTCCCATTCGGTTGCCAGGCTGGGCACGATCTGCCACATACCCTTCGAATCTTGACGGTAATTCAAGAGGGAGTCATAGAGCATCGCGTTCGGTATGTTGCCACCCTTGGCCTGGTGGGAGTCTAAGCTCATAATATCATTGAGCATTCCGAAGCGGAGGGTACCGCCCCGCTTTACCTTCGGTGCTGAGGTGGGACTGGGCGCCGCAGTCGGCGGTGCGGCGGCCGGGGCGGCCGTCGCGACTGGAGCGGTTGCTGCGGCTCCTGTCGGCTTAGCAGGGGCAGCGGTGGGTGCCGCCGGTGCACAAGCAGCTATCAACATAAGCACAAGAATGAGAGACCCCAGCGTAATGGCTGCACAGCGCATTGGTAACTCCTTTCACCATATCACGGGATTAAAGAGCCAGGCGTTGAACCATACGAACAACGTTCAGTGCAATGCATATTGGTACGTGGGCCTCATCACTGAGCTCCATAGCACCTGCGCTGGCAATCATCGACCCTGCTTCCTGAAGGCCGATGCCTCAAGCTATCGGGGTCGCATAACTTCACCTTCTTGCTACCTGCTGATCTGTTCACCTCCTCTGCTATACTGTTACTGCTGTCCTCGCTGCCGCTGTTCGATGCCGTGGATACCATTAGCATCCTGCGGCTTGATGACCGAGATGATAACCTATGCCAGGGAATCATTCAAGGTCTGCATTTTTCTCTTCGCCACCACAACATTGAGTGGAGCCCGCCGTCCTCGCGTCATGGCCCGCGCTGGCTTCCACGCCTTAACGACGGAGCCTGACCCGTACCATCGCCAGCGGCATTCGCATCTCGGGGACGCCCCACACGTAGAGAATACCGCAATAACTGCCCAGCCACACCGCCCCCGCTGCCACCAGGTAGGCGGCCACGCCCACGGCCCGCTCCGCGCCCAGGGCGGTTGCTACCCCCGGCGCCAGCAGCCACCACAGGCCCGCCGTCGCCGTCGACGCCACAGCCGCCTTGCCGATCGCCCCGCCCAGGCCGTAGCCCTGCAGCCCGCCGATTGGCCGCCAGATCAATGCCAGCAAGACCAGAGAGTGGAACACATGCTGTATTGTGTTGGCCAGGGCCAGGCCGGGCATCCCCATCATTTGTATCAGGACCACGCCGGCCGTCAGGAACACCAGCACGCCGGCGACCCCTACCAGAGTGGGTGTGCGCGTGTTCTGGCGGGCGTAGAAGGCGGCGATGAGCAGCAGGTCGAGGGCAACGAAGGGCAACTGCGGCGCATAGAAGAGGAAGGCCATCGCCGTCCGTTGCGTGGCGACGGCGTCGAACGCGCCCCGCTGAAAGAGCAGCCGCACGAGCGGCTCCCGCTCGACGATCATCAACGCCATCAGCGGTATTACCGTCAGAAGCACCATGCGCAGGCCCAGCGCCAGCGTCCGGGTATAGCGGCCGGGGTCGCTTCCATTCAAGTGTGCCGGAGCAGCGGGCCGCGCCTCCGCGTAGGCCGGGGCTTCCGCCGAGGTCGACGCGGCGTGCCGCGACAGCGTCGGCAGGATAGCGGTGGTCGTCGCCGTCACCACCATCCCCACCGGAAACTGCACCAGCGTGGTGGCGAACCGCAGCACGGCCAGGCTGTCCTCGCCGGTACGCGAGGCCAGATTGCGGTCGATCACCACGCCGATCTGGCTGACGACCAGCCCCAGCGCCACCGGGGCATACAGCCGCAAGATACGGCTCACCGCCGGGTGGCGGAGATCGAAGGAGAGCGACGGCATGCCCCGCCGGAGCCCCGAAAGCTGCAGGACGAGGTGCAGGCCCGCCCCCAGCAGCACGCCGATCACCAGGCTGGTTATTCCCAGCGAGAAGGCGAAGAGCACGGCGCACGCGATGATACCCAGGTTGTACATCGTCCCGCTGAAAGCGGGGTAGGTGAATACCTGGCGAGAGTTGAGCAGGGCCGCGGCAACGCCCGACAGTCCCAGAAGCACCACTGCCGGCAGCGCCAGGCGGGTAAGGGCGATGGACTGCGCCTGCACGGCGGGCTCGAGCCCCGGGACCAGCAGGCTCACCAGTGCCGGCGCCACGGCTATCAGGGCCAGGGCGGCAGCCGTCAGCACCAGCGTCACCAGGACCATCACCGTTCCCACCGCCCGCCGCAGCTCAGGCTCGCGGCCGGCAGCCACATACTCGGAGAAGACCGGGACCAGGGCCGCGCTGATCGCCCCGCCGATCAACAGGTCGTACACCATGGTGGGGACGGTGGAGGCGGCCACAAAGGAGGAAGTGGCGGCAGTTGCGCCGAAGCGGTCGGCGATGACCAGTTCCCGCACCACCCCCAGCAGCCGGCTGGCGACGTTTCCCAGCATGACGATAGCCGCCGCAGTGACGATGGCCCTCCGCTCGCTCATCAGCTCAGCGCCCGCGGATTCTCTCGATCAGCGCCGAAGTTGAGTAGCTTGGGAGGGTGGGAAGAATCACCACCCGGCCGCCGTAGCCGGCCACCACGACGGCCTCCGGCGGGGCCTTCTCCCCCGTAGGTGAGTAATCGCCGCCCTTGACGTAGACCTCGGGCTGCAGCGCACGCACCAGGCTTTCGGCAGTGCGCTCGTCGAAGATGACCACATAGTCCACGCAGGCAAAGCCCGCCAGCAGAAAGGACCGTCCGTCCTGGGGTATGAAGGCCCGCTCCTCGCCCTTCAGACCGCGCAGCGATGCATCGCTGTTGAGGCCGACCACCAGCAGATCACCCAGCGACCTTGCTCCTTCGAGCAGATGCAGATGGCCGGGGTGCAGCAGGTCGAAGCAGCCGTTGGTGAAGACCAGGGTAACGCCATGTCGCCGCCACCCATCGCGCAGAGCAAGGAGGCGAGGCAACGTCACGATCTTACTGCTAGCGCCCGGTATTGGACCCCCCAAGACTCACCTCAGACAACGCCTCGTGCCCTGCATTGTAGTGTGGTTGGGGGGAGTTGGCAAATCGGTGGCTGGCGGCAAGCGAAATCGTCACGTAGTGACGAATTATGTTCTTTAACAACTTAATTGGGTGATGCACCCACATACTTTAGCAGGGTGGGAGACCCATCAGCGAACTGATCGAGTAGGGCAGCCGCCTGCTCTCGCATATAGGCCCGCTTATCACAGTCGCGCAGGTGTTCCAGTTCTGCCTGCTGTATGGGGTTCAAACTCAGAGTACGCTTGAGCATTGCACATCCTCCATTTGTAGGGTCCAATACTCATCGTACCATCACCCGATCAAGTTGTTAACGTTCATAAGTCGTGACTACCGAGGCGAATGCTTCGCCCCTACTCATCAAACCTTATAGGTCGTGTGGGCGTTGATGTAGTCCCAGTCCAGGTCGGCGCCAGTGCCCGGCCTATCGGACACGTGCACAAACCCTTCTTTGTCGATGTTGGCGTACTGCTGCAAGCCGTAGTCGAAGGCCGACAGCGGGACCATCACCTCGAAGAAGTCCGTGTTCGCGATGGCGCATTCGCAGGCCAGATTCGCCCAGTTCATCAACGGCGTGGCGGCGTGGTGTATCTCGATATTAATCCCGAACGCCTCGCAGAGCCGGGCCATCTTCATCACGCCGGTGATCCCTCCCTTCCAGTAGACGTCGGCCCGCAGGGCATCGACAGCGCCACGCGAGACCCAGTCGGCGGCGTCGAACAGCCCGCCCGAGGTCACTTCGCCGGCCAGCACCGGGATCTTCAGCATCCGGCAAAGCTCGATGTAGCCGCCGACGTCATAGTCCGGCAGCGGCTCCTCGTACCAGTAGAAGCCGAGCTCCTCCATTACCTCGCCGACCCAGAGGGCCTCCCGGTGGTTGTAGTGGCCGACCGGGTCGGTCATCAGGACGAAGTCGTCGCCTACGGCCTTGCGGACGGCTCGGCAGCACGCCACGTCGCCGTCGGCGGTGGCCGGGCCGTGCAGCTTGTAGGCGGTATAGCCGGCCGCCTTCATCGCCACGGCATCCTCAACGTATTCTTCCGGCCGGTGCATATGGGCGGAGCTGGCGTAGGCACGCATCTTCGTGCGGCAGTGGCCGAGCAGTTGGTACACCGGTGTCTGGAGGGCCTTGCCGGCGATGTCCCACAGGGCCACATCGGTGCAGCTCAGGGCAAAAATGGGCAGATTGAGCCGGCTGACCTGCAGCCAGAGGGCCTGCCAGATTTCCTCGCGAGCCATGGGGTCCTTGCCCACGATGGCGCGCTTCACCCAGCCGGTCAGGTACTCCCCGAAGACGCGGCCGCTGGTACCGGCCTGGGCGCGAGCGGTAGCGTAGCCCTCGATGCCCTCGTCGGTGGTGATGGTGATCAGCGTGACTTCCTGGGTCGGCCCGTAGGTGGCGACCCGCCACGGCATCATCGGCACGGTGAAGCACTGAATCTTGACGTCGGTGATTTTCACTATGCATACCTCCTGTATCTGCTCGGTGGGCAATGGGCAAACTGAAGACGCGGGGGTAGTATAGCACGGCGGCGGGGAAGGACGAATACCTCGACGCTTCGGCTAAAGCTCTTCTCATTGCGCAATAATGGCGGGTCGACGGCGAATGAGTCTCACCACCGAGTTCTCATAGCCTGGCGGCCACCACCCCAGATGAAAGCTATGGCAGACCGGCCGGAACCTTGCGCAAGTTCCGAACCTGCGCAAGGTTTGCCCAAATCTCATCGAGCCCTTCATTCATATCAGACACAGAGGCATGGAGAGCACGATCATTAATGGACTCTGTGTCTCTGTGCCTCGGTGGTTGGCGGACCCAAAGCACTCCAGGATGGCGACGTAAGAGAACGGAAAGACCCCGGCTTCGGCTAGGTGGTCTGGCTGTCCGGCACGGCTGCGCCGGCCGGCGCCGCTTCCCGTCTGGCCTGGCGGGCCAGCAACAGGACAAGGGTAAGGCCAGTGACGGCCCCGAATACGAGCAGGGGGACCAGCGCTTGCACAACCATGAACCATTCCCCTCCCATTGCCTGCCTCAAGCTCTCCCGCTCTAGTCCCAGGGTCGAGGCCGCCGGAATGTAGTCTGGAATCCACCACCCTGACATCCCCAAGAGCGGACCGGCAACGCAGGCCACGATCCACCAGCCGGATCCCCCAATCTGGCGACTGAGCACCAGCCATTGGTAAAATCCGATGATGGCGCCGGAAAGTACCTGTGTGTAAGCGAACAGCCGTATGCAACCGGCGATGGGGGCGGGTATCCCAGACGTGGGCGGGAACGCCATCATCAGGGACAGCGGCGCCGACACCGCCACCGCCATAGCTGTGGGCTTCACCCACTGGTCCGCCCAGGGCACGACGCCGCACAGGACAACCCACTGGCCGATCCCGAGAATCGCACCGATGAGGCAGCCACCCGCAACGGCTGGGAGGAGGACGATGGGGACGGTGAGGACGATGCCTATGCCCACGGACAGCGAATCCACCGCGCCGGCCAGGGCCCCCATCAACAGGAACAATACCAGGAGACCGACGACGAGGCCCCCGCCCAGCCCTATGGCCGTCGCGGCAACCCAGGCGGCCCATAGCCTGAGCCACCCAGGCCCGGCCGCTGAGCTGGGGCTTCCAGCCGCCTTGATCACGCGTCCACTTCCACCACAGGTTCGTCCACAGTCAACCCAGCCTCTTCAGTAATCGCTGCCAGCACTTTCGGCTTCATAGCTTCCTACTGCCCGAACATCTCCCCGGTCCGCACGCCCTCGCCGGCCGCCCATTCCCATACCGGCACCTTGCCCTCAGCCGGCGGCTGCACCCGCACCACCAGGATGGGCCGGTCGCCCGTGGCTACCACCAGGCCTGCCTCCGGGACGTCCACCACCTCCCCCGGAGCGCCTGCGGCAGTGGGCTCGTCGTAGCGGGCGGCGTCGAAGATACGGATAGTCTGGCCTCGGAACGTGGTGCCGGCGCCCGGCTGGGGATTGCCCCCGCGGATGAGGGCGTACACGATGTCCCGCGGCTGGCACCAGTCGATGATGCAGCGCTCGGCGGTGTACAGGGGCTCGTAAGTGGCCTGCGACTCGTCCTGCGGGATGCGCGGCGCCCGGCCCTGCTCCACCAGCGTCACGGCCTCCACCATCGCCTGCACGCCGAGGGGAAACAGCTTGTTGAAGTAGAGGGAGCCGACCGTATCGTCCGGCCCGATCTCGACCTCCTTCTGAAGGAGGATGGGACCGGTGTCGATGCCGCCGTCGGGCCAGAAGATGGTGAGGCCGGTATTCGCATTGCCCTGGACGATGGCCCAGTTGATGGCGCTGCCGCCCCGGTGCCGCGGCAACAGCGACGGATGGTATTGGATGGTGCCCAGCCGGGGGATGCCAAACAGGCGGGCGGGCACGATATCGGTGACGAACGCCATCACCCCCAGGTCGGCGTTCAGCGCCTTCATCTGCTCCTCCACGAGGGGGTCCCGCATCCGCGGGGGATGGTACACCCGTATTCCCGCGGCCAGGGCCGCCTCCTTCAGCGGATCGGGACGCCGGCCGGGCTTATCCGGCGGCACGTACACGGCGATGACCTCGTCTCCTCGCTCCTGCAGGGCCTTCAGCACGGCCTCGCCGAAGGCCGCCTGTCCTATTAGCACGATCCGCATTGATGGCACCTCCACACCTGTCTACCTCACGGGTAGCCCATCGAACACTGTGGATGAGGGTAGCGACGAGGTAATTATAGCATTCGCGCGGGCCAGGGGCGCGTCCGCGCGTTCCCTATTCGGCCGTCACCCGCCACACGACGCCGCGCCTCTCGTCCCAGCCGACCTGGCCGGCCCCGGCCAGGTCGCAGACGGCTCGCCGCAACCCCTCCTCGTCCCAGCCAAAGAGGGACGCGACCCGGCGCAGGGGAACGCTACATGCCAGGTCGAGATACCGGCGCAGCACCCAGACCATCGCCTCCCGCCGTCGCAGGGCGCGGGCGTGCTCGATCTGCGCCGGGAACTGCCGCAGGGTCGTGTCGTAGGCGAAGGTGTACTTCCAACGGTTGTCGCGGGCGATGTCCACGGCACTGATTAGGAGGCCGCGCTGCAATTCGGCCAGCCCGCGCTCGAAGCGACGGCTGTCGGCGCCCCCGGACAGCCCAAGCCGGCGGCGCAGCATGGTGGTTGAGACGGGGCCGTGCCTGGCGATTATCCCGTAGATATCCCGGCCGGCGACCGACAGCTTGCCGTCGGCGTACAGCTCCAGGTAATCGTCCACGTCGCCGCCGTAGTTCAAATCGCTGAGGGCGAAGAGGTAAGGGAACATCTCCAGTGAGACGAAGAGACGGTAGTCGCCCAGGGCCTTGCCGTAGAAGATGCGGCGGGAGCAGAGCATCGCATCCTTCCAGTCCCAGGCGCGCCCGTAGTAGCGGCTGTGGGAGCCCCAGCGGGGCGCCGGGCCCGGCGTCCCGGCCACCGCGCCGTAGAGGCTGGGCAGCTCCACACCCTGCTTGGGCTGGAAGAGGCACATCCCGCCCTCGTTCAGCCATTCCTCCGCCTCGCCCAGGGTGGTCAGCCGCTGCTCCGGCGTCTGCCGGTAGCGCCGGCACCGATAGGCCCGGACCGTCTCCTCCGGCCACTCTCCCGACAAACCCGTTTGCTCCTCAGTGTAGGGAATATACGTCAACCCTTTGAGTATGGGGGACGTTGCAGGGTCCGTCAAGCGCATGCAAAGTGCAAGCCTGCGCGGACCTGACCCACCGGCCCCCTACGAGACCTAACCCCCTAGACCCCTTCTAGTGTCGGGAAGGGGAAACGTAATCCGCCAAGAACGTTCCCCTCTCCATCTGGGATAGGGTTAGGGTGAGGGACGATATCGCCCTCATCCCTGCCCTCGCCCTCGCCCAGGCGAGTCGCCTTCGGAGACAAGCTCGCCTTTGGCGACTGGCGAGGGGAGGGGTTAGGTCAGGCCGCCCCGCGTGCCTTCCCTCACTCACTTGCGAACAACGACCGATCCCCCTTGAGCAACAACCTATGGCAGCAGCGCCCTCATTCGTGCTAACATGCGCATGGCCACACCGGCCATTCACCCAAGTGCATCGCAGACGTGCACGCCAGCAGCGCAAAGGAGGCGGCGATGTCCGGACCCCACGGCATCGATCACGAGGCATACCGTCCCGTTGTCATGGGGTGCAATGGCATGGTCTGCTCCGGCCACCCCCTGGCGTCCCAGGCCGGCATCCGCCTGCTGCAGCAGGGGGGCAACGCCGTGGACGCGGCCATCGCCGTCGCGGCGGCCCTCAACGTGGTCGAGCCCCAGTCCTCCGGCATCGGCGGCGACGGCTTCATCATGGTCTACTGGCGCGCCACCAACCAGGTGCAGGTGGTGAATGCCACCGGCGCCGCACCTTTCGCTGCCGCTCGTGAGGCATACCTGCCCGATGGCATCCCGATGCGCGGCATCCGCAGCGTGTCCACCCCCGGACTGGTGGACGGCTGGCTGGAGGCCCACGCCCGCTACGGCAGCGCTTCGCTGGCAAGCGCCCTCGACCCGGCCATCGGTCTGGCCCACGATGGATTTCCCATCAGCCACAAGCTGGCAGCCGCGATGGCTGCCGAGCCGACCCTTCGCCAGTACCCATCCTCCCGCTCCATCTTCACCCGAGATGGCACGCCCCTGGCCGCCGGCGAGGTCCTTCGCCAGCGGGACCTGGCGCGGTCTTTCCAGGCGATAGCCGCCGAGGGCCGGGGGGCCTTCTACGATGGCGCGCTGATGCGAGCGATGGTGCGCACCTCGGAGGCATACGGCGGGCTGCTCGCTGAGCGCGACTTCCGCCAGTGCCGCGCCCGCTGGGCCGAGCCGATAACCACGACGTATCGCGGCCACGTGGTCTACGAGGCACCGCCCAACTCCAGCGGCCACACCCTGCTGCAGGAGCTGAACATCGTGGAGCAGTTCGACCTGCCGTCTCTCGGCTACCTGACGCCCGAGGCAATCCACGTGATGGTGGAGGCCAAGCGAATGGCCCTGGCCGACCGCGAGGCGTATATGGCCGACCCCGACTGGGTGGATGTGCCGCTGACCGGCCTGCTGTCGAAGGACTACGCGCGGGAGCGGGCCAGCCTCATCGACCCCGAGCGGTACGCCCAGCAGGTCAGGGAGGGCGACCCATGGCGGTACGAGGGCCGGCCGCGGCCGCTGGGCAGTGCGCGCCGCGCCGCCGTTCCGGGCGAGGACACCACCTGCTTCGTGGTTGTCGACGGCGTCGGCAATGCCGTGTGCCAGTTGCAGAGCATACAGTCCGTCTTCGGCTCGGGGCTCGTGGCCGAGGGGACAGGCATTCTGCTGAACAACCGGATGACCTACTGGCATCTCGATGAGGGGCATCCGAACTGCCTGCAGCCAGGCAAGCGGGTCCGCCACACGATGAACCCAGTGATGGTCTTCAGAGAGGGGCGCCTGTTCCTGGTGTGCGGCACGCCTGGCGCCGACACGCAGGTGCAGACGAACCTTCAGGTGCTCTCGCACGTCATCGACTTCGGCCTGACCGTGACTGAGGCGGTGGAGGCGCCGCGCTGGCGACACCTCGGGAGCCCGACCGAGTCGACCATCCCTCACATCTGCGAGGACGCGCTACAGCTCGAGAGGCGGTTCTCCCCGGCCATCGTGGAGGGACTGCGGCGGCGTGGCTATCCCCTGAAGATGCTGGGCCAGTGGGAAGCCTCGGGCAGCGAGATGATGATTCAGGTCGACGCGGTCGGCGGCGCCCTCTTCGGGGCCGCCGACCCGCGGCGCGACGGCTACGCCGTCGGGTGGTAAAGGGTTGGCCTGGTTGTATATACTGGAGTGCGGCGACGGCTCGCTCTACACGGGATCGACCCTCGATCTGGAGTGGCGCGTCGCAGCCCATCAGGCCGGAAAGGGGGCGAAGTACACCGCGAGCCGTCGGCCGGTACGGCTGGTGTTCGCCGCCCAGTACTCGACCCTGAGCGAGGCTATGCGGCGGGAGGCCGAGATCAAGCGGTGGCAGCGGACAAAGAAGCTGGCCCTGGTGGGCGCGTGGCCGAATCCACATTTGTCATTATAACATACGGGCCAGATGCAAAGTACAGGATAAATCTCTATTTCACGGCTGGAGTACCGGCTTCCCAGCGCCCGTATGTTATAATGAAATAAGTGCCAGGCAGGTGGCCGGCTTAGCGGCCACCGCCCACTATTTGAAGTTCAAGCGAAGAGGGGATGATCGATTATGCAGGAAGTGCAAGTCATCAGCGAACGCCTGGCAGCCAACGTTGAGAAGGTAATAGTCGGCAAACACGAGACCGTCGAGCTAACCCTCATCGCTCTCCTCTGCCGCGGCCACTTGCTGATCGAGGATGTGCCCGGCGTCGGTAAAACTGTTCTGGCCAAGTCTATTGCCAAGTCCATTGGCTGCACCTTCAAGCGGATCCAGTTCACCCCTGATCTGCTTCCCAGCGACGTCACGGGAGTCTCGGTCTACAACCAGCGCAGCGGCGAGTTCGAGTTTCGCCCCGGGCCCGTGATGGGGCAAATCGTCCTGGTGGACGAGATCAATCGGGCCACACCGAAGACCCAATCCGCCCTTCTCGAGTGTATGGAGGAGGGCCAGATTACGGTGGACGGCGTCACCAGGCCGATGCCGAGCCCATTCCTGGTCTTGGCCACCCAAAACCCCATCGAGTACGAGGGCACCTTCCCCCTTCCGGAGGCCCAGTTGGACCGCTTTCTGATGCGCGTGAGCCTGGGCTATCCGGCGAGAGACGACGAGGTGGAGATACTGGGACGGCAGCAGGTTGTGCACCCCATCGATGAGCTGTCTCAGGTGGCGGAGATCCAGGACTTGCTCAAGGCTCAGGCCACCGTACGCCAGATTTATGTCGATAAGCTGCTGCGAGATTACGTCGTCTCGCTGGTCGATGCCACCCGCCATCATCCCGAGGTCTACCTCGGCGCCAGCCCCCGCGGCTCGCTGGCCCTGTTCCGGACCGGCCAGGCCCGCGCTGCTGTTCAAGGTCGAGACTTCGTGACCCCGGACGACATAAAGACGCTGGCGCTGCCAACCCTGGGGCACCGCATCATCATCAGCGCCTCTGGCCGAATCCGGAACGTTACACCCAAGGATGTGATAGACGATATCCTCCGCAGCGTTCCCGTCCCCGGAGCACGTGTGGGCGCGTAGCACTAATGAACGCACCCAAGGCTTTTCTGGCACTCGTTCTGCTGCTGGTGCTGGCGTTCACCAGCGGGTTCGACCTCATCTTTCGCATTGCCTATGCCCTAGGCCTGGTCCTGTTGGTGGGCCTCTACCTGACCCGGACCAACCTGAGCGGGCTGCTGCTCCGCCGCGAGGCGCGGGGCAGCCGGTGGCAGGTCGGCCATATGCTGGAAGAGAAGTTCACCATCACTAACCGCAGCCTGCTGCCGAAGATCTGGCTGGAGCTACGCGACGAGTCCACCCTTCCCGGGCACCGGGCCAGCGCCGTCGTCACCATCCCCGGCCACGACACCCGTTCCTGGATCGTGCGTACCGAGTGCCGGCGTCGCGGGCGCTACACGCTGGGGCCGCTCACCGTCGCGGCCAGCGACCCGTTCGGCCTTTTCCAGCGCGAGGGCACGGTCCTGGATACGCGGCAGGTGGTCGTATACCCCCGGGTGTAACGTTCCGGATTCGGCCAGAG
>JAMCWG010000060.1 GCA_023475235.1 Chloroflexota bacterium | reverse complement strand
ACGCCGGCCGCTCCGGCGAGCCCGCAGGGGACCGACGTAAGCAAGATGGTGCAAAACATCGCGTGGCGTGGGCAGGATACTTTCGTGATAACCGGACGTTTCGTGATCTACACCGACCCTTATCAGTTGAAAAAGGATGAGCCGAAGGCCGAGCTTATCCTCATCACCCATGACCACGTCGATCACTGCTCGCCGGAGGACGTGGCCAAGATTCAGAAGCCCGGCACGGCCATCGTCGCTACGGCTGCGTGTGCATCGAAGCTGAGCGGCGACATCAGGGTGGTGAAGCCGGGCGACAAGCTCGAGGTTAAGGGCGTGCCCATCGAAGCAGTGCCGGCCTACAACCTGAACAAGTTCCGCAGTCCCGGCGTTCCCTTCCATCCCAAGGAGGCGGGAATGGTCGGCTATGTGTTCAAGGCCAACGGCCTGCGCTTCTACCACGCGGGAGATATCGACAACATTCCGGAGATCGCCGGCCTGGCGCCGGACGTGGCCTTCATCCCGGTAAGCGGCAAGTATGTAATGACCGTCGAAGAGGCGGTTGAGGCGGCAAAAGCCATCAACCCGAAGGTGGCTATCCCGATGCACTACGGCGGCACGGCCGGCACGCCGGAGGATGGGAATAGCTTCAAAGCCAAAGCCACGGTGCCGGTCGTCATCCTGAAGCCGGAGTAGCAGCCGAAGGAGGGGTGCGATGCGCCGGGCGGCTGCCCGCGGCGGATGGTCGCGTGCGGCGGGTGCCGACTATATGATGGCAAACCAGAATGGCAAACCAAGGAGGAAGCGGAGTTGGCAGAGAACATCACGTGGCGGGGACACGATACCTTCATCGTCACAGGTCAAGCTGTGATCTATACCGATCCTTACCGCCTGAAGAAGGATGAGCCAAAGGCCGACATCATCCTGATCTCGCACGAGCACAGCGACCACTGCTCGCCGGAGGATGTGGCCAAGATTCAGAAGCCGGATACGGTGATCGTGACCACTGCAGCCTGCGCGGCCAAGCTTAGCGGCGACGTCAGGGTGGTGAAGCCGGGCGATAAGCTCGAGGTAAAGGGCGTGCCTATCGAGGTGCTGCCGGCCTACAACGTCAACAAGTTCCGCAGCCCGGGCGTTCCCTTCCATCCCAGGGAAGCTGGGATGGTCGGCTTCGTCTTCACGACGAACGGCCTGCGGTACTATCACGCCGGCGACACCGATCAGATACCGGACATGGCGAACCTGGCGCCGGACGTGGCGTTCATTCCAGTGAGCGGCAAGTTTGTGATGACCTCCGGCGAGGCGATTGGGGCGGTAAGGGCCATCAAGCCGAAGCTGGCCATCCCGATGCACTACGGCGCTGGGGTAGCCGGCACTGTGGAGGACGCCGAGAACTTCAAGGCCAAGGCGAGCGTGCCGGTCGAGGTCCTGGAGCCGGAGTAAGCCCGTCCGTGGCCGGGCAGCGGCTGTGTAGCGGGGCGCCTGCGGTCGTGACTGGGGCCGCTTCGCCGGGAACCAGTGATGGGTGGGGCCGTTTGTCTCTGGTGCGGCGGCCTCGTGCCCCGCGAGGCCGCGATGAGAGTTCCTTGCCGGCGTGTTGCAAATTCCGCCTCGATGTCGCATACTGCATTCAGCAGGGTAATCGAGGCTGGTGAGGGGAATGCAGGACCTGTTTGGTCCCATCGAGGCGGATGATCTCTCGCATATGCCGCTGGCGGCACGGATGCGTCCCCGGAACTTCGAGGAGTTCGTGGGGCAGGCCCATATCCTGGGACCGGGGCGCGTTCTGCGGCGCTCCATCGAGGCCGACCGGCTCAGCTCGATGATCTTCTGGGGGCCGCCCGGCTGTGGCAAGACGGCCCTGGCCCGTGTCATCGCCAATGTCTCCCGCGCCCAATTCATCCCGGTAAGCGCAGTTACCGCTGGGGTAGCCGACCTGCGGCGGGCGGTGGAAGATGCCCGCAAGCTGCGGCGGGCCAGCGGGCGGCGCACCATCCTCTTCATCGACGAGATTCATCGGTTCAACAAGGCCCAGCAGGACGCGATCCTCCCCCACGTCGAGGACGGGACGGTTATCCTCATCGGTGCCACCACGGAAAACCCCTCCTTTGAGGTGAACTCCGCGCTGCTGTCCCGCACCCGCGTCTTCGTGCTGAACGCGCTGACCCCCGCTGAGATCGAGACGGTGGTGAGGCGGGCCCTGTCCGACGAGGAGCGCGGGCTGGGCCGAATGCAGGTGCACCTGCCCGACGAGGCGCTCCAGCACCTCATCGCATCCTCCAATGGCGATGCCCGCATAGCGCTGAACGCGCTGGAGCTGGCTGTGTCGGCGACGCCACCCGACGACAACGGCGAGCGCGTCTTGAGCCTGCGGGCGATAGAGGACGCTCTCCAGCACAAAGCCCTGGCATATGATAGAGCAGGAGACCAGCACTACGACACGATCTCCGCTTACATCAAGTCGGTGCGGGGGTCCGACCCCGATGCCGCCGTGTACTGGCTGGCGCGAATGCTCGACGCCGGCGAGGACCCGCTCTTCATTGCCAGGCGTATGGTCATCCTGGCGGCCGAGGACATCGGCCTGGCCGACCCGCAGGCGCTGGTGATCGCGGTGGCTGCCCAGCAGGCCGTGCACTTCATCGGTATGCCGGAGGGCCTTTTCCCCCTTACGGAGGCGACCATCTACCTGGCCACCGCTCCGAAGAGCAACAGCGCTTACCAGGCCTACAGCGCCGCGCTGGAGGACGTGAAAGCTACCGGCAACCAGCCGGTGCCCCTGCACCTGCGGAACGCTGCCACCGGACTCATGCGCTCGCTGGGCTATGGCCGCGACTACAAGTATGCCCACAGCTACCCCGGCCACTATGTCGAGCAGCAGTATTTGCCGGACTCGCTCAGCAAGAAGCGGTACTACACGCCGACCGGCCAGGGCTTCGAGCAAGAGATCGCCGAGCGGATACGCCGCTGGAGGGCGGGCCCGGCCGGCGGGCGCGGCAAGCCGTGAGCATATCTTGACAGCGCCCTCGCACTGGCTTATGCTTTCACACTAGAATACAGCCGAGGGCTCCCGAGCCGGGAAGGCCGCGGAGGTTAACTGCCAATGACCGTTCCCAGCATCTCGGTGGTGCTGCCCGCCTACAATGAAGAGGCAAACGTCGCTCGCACGGTCGGCATGGCTGTGCAAGTGGCGGAGAGCTTGAATGCCGACTACGAGGTGATCGTGGTCGACGATGGCAGCCGCGATCGGACGGCCGAAGTGACGCAGGGTCTTGCCAGCCAGAACCCGAGGGTACGGCTGGTCCAGCACGCCGTGAACCAGGGATACGGGGCCGCGCTGGCCACGGGTTTCGCTTCTGCCACTAAAGACCTGGTCTTTATGACGGACAGCGATGCCCAGTTTGATATCTCGGAGGTGCGCAAGCTCCTGCCGCTTATCGAAGCGGGCGCCGACATGGCCATAGGCTATCGGGCACCGCGGCGGGACCCGCTTATGCGACGGCTCAACGCTTTCGGCTGGAACCTTCTCATTCGCCTGCTGTTCGGGTATGTGGCTCGAGATGTCGATTGTGCCTTTAAGCTGTTCCGCCGCTGCATCCTGGACGACGTAAATGTGGAATCGCGCGGCGCAACGTTCAGCGCCGAGCTACTGGTGCGGGCCAAACGGGCCGGATATATAATTCGGGAGGTGCCGGTGAAGCATCTGCCCCGCGTCGCGGGCCGTGCGACCGGCGCCCGCATAGGAGTTATAATACGAGCCTTTCGCGAATTGATCCGTTTTCAATCCAGACTGAGTCGCGAGCCTCAACCGCGCCGAAAGGGAATGCTCTACCGCTCCGAGTGCAATCTTCAGTAGCGCTCGGTGCCCGGCCCTTGCGGATCTTGAAGCTAGCGCCTACCTGCTTCTTTGCGGACTACGGGTGCCACGTGCGCATCCTGGAAGAAGCGCTGACGCTGGAGGAGTTGGGGCAGAAGGTAACTATTTGCACTTATGGCAGCGGCCGCGATCTGCCGGGGCTGGACATATGCCGCGCCTGGGACCTGCCCTTCCGCAAAGGAGTCCGGGTCGGGTCTTCTCGCACCAAGCTTTACCGCGACGTCCTCCTATCTCTGAAGTCCGTGGGCCTGGCCCTGCGGCACCGCCCCGACATTATCCATGCCCATCTGCACGAAGGCGCTCTTGTCGGGCTGACGCTCAGCCGGACGCTGCGCATCCCTCTGGTATTCGATTACCAGGGCAGCCTCACCAGCGAGATGCTCGACCACGACTTCATCCGGCGCGATAGCAGGCTCTTCGGGTACCTTTACCGGCTGGAAACCATCATCAACCACCAGGCCAGCCAGATCATAACCAGTACCCGGCACGCGGCGGACCTTCTGGTGGAGCGATTTGGCTGCTCTGCAGATAAGGTACATCCCCTGCCGGATGCGGTGAACCTGAGGCGGTTCACCCCCCGATGGCAGGCGGACCCCTGGATGCTGGCCAGGCTGCGCTCGGATCTGGGCATTCCTGAGGGCCGCAGGATCGTTGCGTACCTGGGGCTGCTGGCCGAGTACCAGGGCACCTCTCACTTGCTGCGCGCCGCAGCGCAGGTCGTAGCGCGTGACCCTGCCGTGCACTTCCTGTTGATGGGCTTTCCCAATGTTGAGCACTACAGCCGCCTTGCGACCGAGCTGGGCATCTCGGGGTGGACTACCTTCACCGGCCAGATCCCTTACGAGGATGCACCGCGGTATCTCTCGCTGGCGGACGTGTCGGTGTCGCCCAAGCTGTCGGATACGGAAGGCAACGGCAAGCTGCTCAATTACATGGCGGTAGGCCTGCCCACCGTCACTTTCGATGCTGCAGTGAGCCACGAACTGCTGGGCGACCTGGGGGTCTATGCCCGCGTGGGCGACGCCGCCGATCTGGCAGACTGCATTGCCCTGCTTCTGAACGATCCCGTTGCGGCCGACCGCCGAGGACGGGAGCTTCGACGCCGGGCTGAGGAACACTTCTCCTGGGATGCAATGGGCCGGCGCCTCATCGAGGTCTATGACCTGGCGCGCCGCAGGGGGAGCACATTGGCCGATTAGGCCCCTTCAAGCCTCCTCAGGCCTGCCCTCATACTGTGCCCAGGCTTCGATCCACTCCGCCGGCCCTTCCTCTTGCTCCGGCTCTTCCGGCTCCGGCGATGGCCGCAATGCCGGCACGGACTGCCCATAGAAGGCCGGCTCGGTCGGGGTCCAGGCCGTCAGGCTCGGCGGCTGCAGCGCGGCGTCGAACGGCGTCGCGCCTGGCCCGGCGAACGGGCCGGCCTTCTCCTTCGCCATCCACAGCCGGACAATATCCCACCGCGTGTCGCGGCCGGTGGTGTCGATGGCCGCTTTGCGCAGGGGGATCATCCCCAGGTCGAGGTCAGCGTAGAGTATGGTCTCCTGTTCGTAGATGGGGCCAGCCAGATATTCTCCCGCGGGGTTGAGGATGCCGCTGCCGCCGAAGAATGTCCAGCTCGCGTTGGTGAAGCCGGCCCGCGGCCCTTGCTCCGGGGGCACATAGAGGCTGCTGACCACCACGAAGCACTGCCCTTCCAGCGCGTAGGCGCGGCTGGCGGCGTCGATGACGTGGCGGTTGCTGCGCCAACCGGGGTAGTCGGGCCAGCCCGGCCAGGCCGCGCAGTGCACCTGCTCCCCCTGGGCGATGAGCGCATACTTGAACAGCGGCTGCAGGTGCTCGTAGCAGATGAGCCCGCCGATCCGGCCGTACGGCGTCTCCCACACCGCCTGCAGGTCGGGCGCGTCTCCCCGATGCCAGAAGACCTTCTCCCGATTGGACGGGAGAAGCTTGCGGTGGCGGCCGATGACATCGCCGTCCGGCGCGATAAGCACCAGTGTGTTGTACAGCACGCCGGCGTACCTTTTCACCCGCTCGTTCACCCCGAGGCAGACGTACGCGCCGGCGCTGCGGGCGGCGCGGCCAACCTCGGCCATCTCCGGGCCGGGGACTTCAACAGCTTGGTCGGTGAGATCGCGGAGGTGCAGGGTCCAATCGCCGGGATGGGAAAGGTCGATGGACCAGTTCGGGTACATCGGAACGAAGGTTTCGGGGAACACGATGAGCCGTGCCCCATTTCGGCCGGCCTCCTCGATCAGGGCGCATAGCTTGTCGATGGTGGCGCGCCGGTCCATCGGCAGCACCGGCGACGCCTGGACCGCCGCGGCGGTGAACTTCGGATACATCTCAGCCATTTCTGTCCTTCCTTCCCACAAACCCGTCTACACCTGCTAGCTTCCGCGCTGGATGACGTGGGCGGCGGTGGCCTTGAACGAGGCCTCCACCTGCCGACCGGGGACAAGGTTGAGCTCCACGAGCGACTGCTTGGTGACCAACGCCGCCAGCGGGAATCCGCAGTCCACCAGAATGCTGTAAAGTGAGCCGCGCTGCTGGACCTGCGTGATGCGCCCGGGGAAGCGGTTGCGAGCACTGGACTGGGCGCTCGTACTCCCGGCGGCGCCGTCGGCGTACAGGGTCACATCTTCGGGCCGTATGCAGACCAGCACCCGCATGCCCGCGGGCAGCTCACTGGCCACGGCTAGGGCGCGCCCGTCGGCCACCTCCACCGTGGCCACGCCGTCCTGAGCGGCGATTATCCGTCCCGGCAGGATGGTCTCGACGCCTACGAAGGCGGCTACCTCGTGGCTGGCCGGCCGGTTGAAGACCTCCTCCGTGGTGCCGGTCTGCAGCAGGTGACCGTTGTGGAGGACCGCCACACGGTCGGACAGGCGCAGGGCTTCCGTCCGGTCGTGCGTCACGAAGACGGTGGTGGTGCGCGTCTCCTGGAGCACACCCTTCAGCTCCTCCACCAGGGCCTCACGGGTAGGCGTGTCCAGCTCCTTGAACGGCTCGTCCAAGAGCAGCACTTCCGGCTCAATTACCAGGGCGCGGGCCAGGCTCACCCGCTGGGCCTCGCCGCCGGACAACTGCCGCGCCGAGCGGCCGGCCAGCGAGGCGATGCCCAGCCGGTCCAGCCAGCTGCCAACGCGTGGCTGCGCCTCGGCATTCGACACGCCGCGCAGCCGCAGTCCCAGGGCCACGTTGCCGGCGACGGTAGTATCCAGCAGCAGCGGCTGCTGGAACACAGTGGCCATCCGGCGTCGGAGGGACAGCAGATCGCCGTCCCAGGGCACAGGCTGGCCGTGAAAGTAGATGGTGCCGTGATTGGGACGCCGCAAGAGGCCGATGACGTGCAGGAGGGTGCTCTTGCCCGAGCCGTTGGGACCCAGCAGCGTGAGCATTTCGTCCCGATACAATTCCAAGGAGATGTCGCTGAGGACGAGACCGCCGCTGCGACGCAGGGCGATATCTTCCAGGCGGAGGATGGCCTCGCTCACGGCTGGGGCCTGCCCCGCTGCTGTGCCATGGTGAACACGAGGTTCACCAGGTAGGCCACTACCAGCAGGATGATGCCCAGGGCCATAGCCAGGCCGAAGTTGCCCTTGCTCACCTCCATCGCCGTGGCCGTGGTCAGCACTCTGGTCTGCCCCAGAATGTTGCCGCCCACCATCATCGAAGCGCCGATCTCCGATACCACGCCGCCGAAGCCGGCGATGAGCGCGGCCAGCAGCGGGAGCTTGGCCTCGCGCATCAGGAGCAACACCATTTGCCAGCGAGAAGCGCCGAGGGCCTCGATCTGGAGGCGCAGCATCGGCGGCAACTGCTGGATGGCGGCGGTGGTGAGGCCGGTCACGAGGGGACCGGCGATCACCACCTGGGCGATCACCATCGCCAGGGGACTATACATAATGCCGAAGAACCCGAAGGGGCCGTTACGCCAGAGCATGACCGCCACGAACAGGCCGACCACCACCGGCGGGAGGCCCATCCCGGTGTTCACCAGGCTGATGGCCAGGCTGCGGCCGGGGAAGCGGGTAAGGGCCAGGACGGTGCCCAGCGGAATGCCGATAAGCACGCTGAGCAGGGTTGCCGATCCCGACACCTGCAGCGTGAGCAGCGTGACGCGGACTACTTCAGGGTCGCCCCTTATCAGCAGCCAGAATGCCTGGCTTATCCCCTCCCATATAAGGTCCATCCCTTATGCGCTCCGCTACTCAGCTTCTACTGTCCCAGCTTGGTCTCATCCTTGCCCGCGTCGGCGAAGAATAGCGCCTGCCCGAACTTGTCCACGCCGAACTTGGCGACGGTATCCTGGGTGCTCTTCGAGACCATGAAGTCCACGAATGCCTTCGCCCCATCGGCGTTGATCTTGGCGGACTTCTGGGGGTTGACCTGCATCACATGGTATATGTTGACCAGGTCTTTGTCACCCTCCACCAGGATGTCCAGCGACGTTCTGCTCTTGGTGGCCAGGTAGGTAGCGCGGTCGCTGATGGTGTAGGCGGCCTTGTCGGAGGCCACGTTGAGGGTGGCGCCCATCCCCTGGCCGGTCTGCTGATACCAGCTTTGATTGGCCGGATCGATGCCGGTAAGCTTCCAGATCTTCTTCTCCAGTTGTTCAGTCCCCGAGTTGTCGCCGCGGCTGATGAAGACGGCCTTCGCCCCGGCGATCTTCTGCAGCGCCTCTTTCGCCGTCTTGACGCCCTTGATCTTGGCGCTATCGGCGGCCGGCCCGACGATGATGAAGTCGTTGTGCATCACCAGTTGCCGGTTGATGCCGTGGCCGTCCTTGACAAACTTCACTTCGCTGTCCGGGGCGTGGACAAGGAGAACGTCGGCCTCACCGCGCTCGCCCATGGTCATCGCGGCGCCGGTGCCGACGGCGATGGTCTTGACCTTGTAGCCGGTCTGCTGCTCGAACATCGGGATGATCACGTCGAGCAGTCCGGAGTCCTGGGTGCTGGTGGTGGTGGCCAGAATGAGGTCCGGGTTTGCGGGCTTGGGAGGATTCGCTGCCGATGGCGCTCCGGGGCCGGCCGCGATTCCGGCACAGGCCATTGACAGGATGCCAAACAGGGCGATGAGTACGGCGAGCTTCTTCACGTGTGGTGTGCCTCCTGAAACGTATTCTTCGCCTCTCCGAGCCCCGGCCTGGCGCATACAGGAATCGCCCTTTGCGACTTGGGCGCGGCAAAGAAAAAGCCCGCCCTCGTCGGAGAAGGGCAGGCGCGCTTACGCTGCCAGCCTCTCCTTTCCGCGATGGGAGACACGGCCGTTTCCGGCTGTACCCTACCGGCAAGCGCACCATAGGCTATCGCCCTTAGGTATCGTTGCTCGGAGAGGAAGTTGGCGGCAGTATAGCACAGGGTTAATCGAGGGTCAAACGCCGGGCACAACGACGGCCCAGCGGGGATGGCGCTATTTGCTGATCATCACCTCGGTGGCTTTGATGACTGCCCTTACCTGGTCGCCACTCTTCAGGTTCAGGCGCTCGGCCGAGCTACGGGTGATGACCGACACTACTTCCTGGCCGCCTACATCCACCACTATTTCCGCCATAATGGTGCCCAGCTTCACCGACCTGATCGTGCCCCGCAACTGATTTCGCGCGCTCAGTTCCATTGCTTTCCTCCCTCCTGAGCAAGTTTGATAGAGCCAAAGTTGCTCTTTGTTCTTGGGATGCTGGCTGGCCCTTTGCCTTGGCCGGGTGGTGCCGAATGATCGAGGTGGGTTTATCGAGGTTGCTTAGCTGCGGTACTTTCCATAATTCATTGTACCACCTGCTGCGCGGCAGCGCGATGCACGGCGAGAGTGGGCCCGAGGTCTTTCGATTGTTCATCGTGCGCAGGACCAAGCCGCGTGTCCCCCCAAATGTAGGGGCCGACCCGCGTGTCGGCCACGGAGAGCCAGGGCCATGTCCTAGCGCCCGCCGGGTCAGATTGGTGCCAGGGCGCACACGCGGGTGCGCCCCTACGAGAATACGCTCGATCTCGATAACCGAAAGACCGTGAGGGTAGATCGTGGACGAGGTTTATTCAGGTGGAGGTTGTCCCAGGCCAGTCAGTTGAGGCGTACGATCGACCGCAAGTCAAACCCTGGCGCAAAGGGGTTGCGAAAGCGCACTCCCTCGATCGTCCTACCATCGGTGAAATCCTCGCTGAGGACGACCGGAATCTGATTGAGCTTTGCCGTTGCCCAGATTTGAGCGTCCCAATAGGACAACTGGTGCTCACGCACGCCTCTGATGGCCTCCAAGACTATGGGGGCGGTCAAGTGGACAACCGGAAATGCTTGAGAAAGCAATTCCACCTGTCGGCCGGCGTTGGCGTTGCTCAGATGCGCGTACAGCTTCGCGATGGCTACGGCGTAGAACTCTGCCAACACCTGGACGGAGATGCAGCCCGCTTGGGTGCCTCCCAGGATGTCCAGTGTTGTGATCGCTTCCCGTTGTTTGGACTTGTCCCGCAGATCGTGCGCGTAAACCAGCACGTTGGTGTCAAGAAGGATGATGGGCCGGCCACCGATCATACAGCTCCCCGCGCGTCCAGTCTTTCCCCTGCTGAGGTACGTCCATCGCCGCCAGCCGGTCCATAGTCTCCAACGCTTTCAGCCACGCCTTGCGACTTGGAACGGGCTGCTGCGCGGTCGTCAGGACGGCATCGATGGCGCCGCGTATTAGTTCGGCCTCACTCATCCTCAGCTCGGATGCGCGCCGTTTCAGTAGCTCCTCTTGCGTGGGCTTGATATAGATTTGTTTGCGGACCATCTGCTTCATCTGTCCACTCGCACTCGGTTATGTACATCACATTATACATCAATATTGACCGCGGGTACAATCAAACAAGCCCGAGGCCGAGGCATTGCACTCAGTCTAGTGACCAGTCACACGTGGAGTGATGGATGTCATTCTGAGCCGAAGCGCAGCGCAGGCGAAGAATCCCGGCCTCGGAGGGCTCAGATCCTTCGCGAAGTCTATCCTGAGCGGTAGCGAAGGGCTCAGGATGACAGGCCATCATCGCGGTGTTGACTGACTACTAGAGTATCAGCGTCGCGTCGCCGAAGGAATAGAAGCGGTAGCGCTCGGCGACGGCCTCGCCGTACGCGCGCAGGACGAACTCCCTTCCGGCGAAGGCCGACACCAGCATCAGCAGCGTCGAGCGGGGCAGGTGGAAGTTGGTGATAAGGGCATCTACGGCGCGGAAGCGGTAGCCGGGGGTGATGAACAGCCGCGTCCACCCGGCGTACGGGCCGACGCGTCCCGCCTCGTCGGCAGCGCTCTCCAGCAGGCGCACCGCCGTCGTGCCGACTGCTATCACTCGATTGCCGCGAGCATGTGCCGCGTTGACGGCCGCGGCCGCTTCGGGCGATAGCTCGCCGAACTCCGCGTGCAGTTGGTGCTGGGCCGGGTCTTCGACCTGAACGGGCCGGAAGGTGTCCAGCCCGATGTGCAGTGTCAGGAAGGCGAACTGGACGCCCATTCGCTCAAGATCGTCCATCAGCGCCGGGGTGAAGTGCAGGCCCGCCGTGGGCGCGGCGACCGAGCCTTTGACGCGCGCGTACACCGTCTGATAGCGCTCCGGGTCGGCCAGGGGCCGGTGGATGTACGGCGGCAGCGGCACGCCCCCGATGGCCTCCAGCGCGGCCTCGTCGCCGAAGCGCACAAGCCATCCGCCGGCGTCGGTGCGCTCCACCATCTTGCATTCCGTGTGGAGGGAGCCGTTCTCCGTGCCGAACTCCAAAAGGGTCCCTCTTCGTACCCGCCGGCCCGGCTTCGCCAGCGTCTCCCATAGGCCGGGCTCGCGCCGGCGCACCAGCAAGACCTCCACCCGGCCGCCGGTGTCGCGCTTGCGCCCGAGCAGCCGGGCCGGTATCACCCGGCTTTGATTGGCCACCAGCAGGTCGCCGGGGCGCAGGTAGCCGGCGATGTCGCGAAACTGGCGGTGCTCAATCCGCTGGTCTTTCCGGTGCAGCACGAGAAGGCGGGAGGCATCCCGCGGCTCAATAGGGGTCTGGGCGATGAGCTTGGGCGGCAGGCGGTAGTCGAAGTCGCTCGTCTTCAACGGCGGAGAAGCAGTCCGATGACGTAGAGAATGGCCGACAGCACGATGCTGAGCAGTATCATACTGGTGATGGGTGCCCAGAAGGTGAAGTTGTCGCGCTGGATGTAGATATCGCCCGGCAGGCGGCCGAAGCCGGGAAGCCGCCCCAACCCCAGCAGGAGCGCGCCGACGCCGGCCAGGACAAGCCCGGCGGCGACCAGGAGCCTGCCGACGCTGTCGATGGGTATCATAGCAGCGAGGGCTGCTGCGTGGCCGGCGGCGGCGTGAGGCCGAGGTGCCGGTAGGCCAGTTCGGTGGCGACGCGGCCCCGCGGCGTGCGGGCGATGAAGCCCAGTTGCAGAAGATATGGCTCGTAGACGTCCATCACCGTATCCGCTTCTTCGCTGATGGAGGCGGCGATGGTCTCCAGTCCCACTGGGCCGCCGCCGAACTTATTGACGATGGTGGAAAGCACTTTGATGTCGACGTGGTCGAGGCCGAGTTGATCGACCTCCAGCATGTGCAGCGCCTCCTGCGCCACCTCCAGCGTGACCGTGCCGCCGGCCCTGACCTCGGCGTAGTCCCGCACGCGCTTGAGCAGGCGATTGGCCACGCGCGGCGTGCCCCTGGCCCGGCGGGCGACCTCCCCGACCGCTTCCGGCTCGATGCGGACCTCCAGGATGCGGGCGGACCGGCGGACGATGGCCTCCATCGCCGGCAGGTCGTAGAAGTCGAGCCGGTATGTGGCGCCGAAGCGGTCGCGCAGGGGCGAACTCAGCAGGGCGTACCGGGTGGTGGCGCCGACGATGGTGAAATGGGGCAGTCGCAGGCGTATGCTGCGGGCCGCCATTCCCTTGCCGAGCACCATGTCCAGGGCGTAGTCCTCCATCGCCGGGTAGAGTATCTCTTCCACCGCACGGCTGAGGCGGTGCACCTCATCGATGAAGAGGATGTCGCCCTTTTGCAGGCCGCTGAGGATGGCCGCCAGGTCGCCGGGGATGAGGATGGCCGGGCCGGAGGTCACCTTGATCTTGACCTGCATCTCGTTGGCGATGATGTTGGCCAGGGTGGTCTTTCCCAGGCCGGGCGGGCCATAGAAAAGGACGTGGTCCAGGGCCTCGTCGCGGCCACGCGCCGCCTCCACCAGTATGCGCAGGTTCTCTTTGACGCGCTCCTGGCCGATATACTCATCGAGATGCCTGGGCCGCAGGCTGCGGTCTAGGGCCAGGTCCTCCTCCTTCAGCCTGGAGGAGACCACCCGCTCGTCACGTCCTTTTGGTTCCATACAGGCGTATTATAGCAGAGACGCGCCCCGAAAGCCGAACGTTTGTGCCACCTTCGATTTCGCCAGCTTCCAGGGCTGCTCCAGGCGCGCCTGTGACACTTAGCCACCGTCCGGGCTGACCGGCGTGTCCTTTCGGGCGTAGGGGCCGACCCGCGTGTCGGCCCGAACGAGAGGCATAGCCTACCCTTGTTTCAAGAGCGCACACACGGGTGCGCCCCCTACCTCTCGCGGCTACGGCTGCGGCAGGGGCATTGCCTCCAGTCCGAGCTGGGCCAGCTTCTCCGCCGTCGGAACGCCGTTCCTGCCCCAGCCGCGGGCCGCGTAGTACTCGTCCAGCATGCCCTGCAACGGCGGCAGGAACCCCTCCGAGCCGCCCGCCGGCCGTGGCTCCTTCAGTATTCGCCTCGGGAGGACGTCGTCGGCGCGGCTGAGGCCCAGCCGCATGTTGTACATTCGCTTGAGGTTGTATATGCGCTCGCCCGCCTGCTCGAATTCCTCGAACGTGAAGTCCCAGCCGGTGATGTAACTGAGCATCTCGGCCATCTGGTGCATGGTGGTCTTGCCGATGGCGGCGAACTTACATATCTTCAACGAGTCCATCATGCTCATCCAGTTCTGGGCCCGGGCGACCATCGCGCCCTTTCCCTCGATGTCGTGGCGAGGGAGCGTGCCTTCGAAGCCGTAATCGGCGAAGGGGACGCGCGCCTCGAAGATGTGGGACAGGCCCTGGAGATGGCAGGCGCCGCGATTGGCCGTTGCGTATCCGACCGCCACGCTGCTGAAGCAGCGCGGATCGTGCATCGGCAGTTCCATGCCCTTGACGTGGACGGCGAAGTCCTGCCCGCCGATCTTCTCCGAGGCCTGCCTCACGCCCTGGCCCAGCAGTTCGCCCAGGCCGCGGCGCTCGCCCATCTGCCGGACCATCTCCAGCATTGCCTCGGCGTTGCCCCAGGTGAGCTCGATGCCACCGGTGCTTTCCTTTGTCAGCAGGCCCTTCTCGTAGGCCTCCATAGCGAAGGCGATGGTCGAGCCGGTGGATATGGTGTCCAGACCGTAGCGGTTGCACAAGTCGTTGGCGTCGGAGATGGCTTCCAGGTCGTCGATCATGCAGTTAGAGCCGAAGGCCCCGCATGTCTCGTACTCGGGCCCGGCGATCTCTATCCCGGCGGAGAGGCCGCGGGATATCATGACCGTCCGACCGCAGCCGATGATGCAGCCGTGGCAGTGGTACTGTTTGGTGAGGATGGTATTAGTCATCGTGGCGCCGGTGATCTTCTCGGCCCCCTCCGTCCATAGCCCCTCGCTCCAGTTCTTGATGGGGAGGTCGCCGATCTCGTTGAAGGTGGCGAGGCTGCCATCGGTGCCGAACTTCTGGAAGGCGACGGTGTTGTCCATAATCACCGGGGCCTGTGCACGAATGATGCTCCGCAGCTTTTCAGGGTGCACCACGGGGATGCGCCCAGTGCCGCGGGCGGCGATGGCCTTCAGCTTCTTCGAGCCCATCACCGCACCCAGCCCGCCCCGGCCGGCCGCGCGCCCGTCTTTACCGTCGTTCATCACGCCCGCCAGGAGCACCAGGTTTTCGCCCGCCTGGCCGATGTAGATTGCTTGGGCCTTGGGGTCAGTCTCCGCCTTGATGAGGCTGTCGGTGGCATAGGTATCCTTGCCCCAGAGACGACCGGCCGGACGCAGCTCTGCCTGCCCATCCTTGATCCAGAGGTAGACCGGCTCGGCGGCGGCCCCGGACACGACGATGCCGTCGAAGCCGGCCGCCTTCAGCTCCACGCCGAAGGTGCCGCCGCAGTCAGACTCGCCGTACACGCCCGTGAGGGGCGAGCGCGCGATGATCTGGTGGCGGCAACTGGTGGGTACGGGAGTGCCCACGAAGGGGCCGGTCATAACGATGAAGCGATTGTCGGGGCCCAGGGGGTCGGTATCGGGCCTGGTCTCGTCGTAGAGGATCCGGGCGCCCAGGCCGCTGCCGCCGATGTATTTGCGAAGAGTGGCCTCAGCCACCTCTTCAACCGTGATAAAACCCTTGGTCAGGTCAACGCGCAATAGTTTGCCGGTGTAGCCGCCGAGCACGTTACTGCCTCCTTTTAGTGATGCTTCGTGCTAACTTCACGTTGTGTTGATAATACAATATTATGCTTGCCGCCCAAGCCGCAGGAGCTGAGGGCGACCTGCGCAATTATTGCTACAGAGTTCTCATAGCCTGGCGGCCACCACCCCAGATAAAAGCTATGGCACACCAGCCGGAACCTTGCGCAGGTCCCGAACCTGCGCAAGGTTTGCTCAGGCCTCACCTCCCGAGCCCTTCTTTCATAC
>JAMCWG010000073.1 GCA_023475235.1 Chloroflexota bacterium | reverse complement strand
GGACTTCGTCCTCTGGCGAGCCGTGGCGACCTCTCCGCCTGCGGAGAGGGAGAACGAAAGGCGTTGACTCCCTCCGTAACTGAAGTCGAGGGGGTGAGGTAACCCCGCATGGCCAAGCGGCGTAGGCCGATCATCCCACAGTTCTTGGTGGAACCCGGCGCGGCGGCGCGGCCGCTTCCTCGACAGCGCATACCTCACAGAGTATAATGGCTCCCAGGAGGACCAGTGCTCAACTATGGCTCAAGATACAACGCCCGCGGCCAAGCCGAAGCGCTTTCGCCGCACGAAGCGCACCGCTATAGAGCTGCCATTGATCCCCTTGCGGGAAATGGTGATATTCCCACATATGACCGTGCCCGTCACCGTGGCCCGGTCCAAGTCGCTGCTCGCCCTCGAAGAGGCGGGTAAGGACAAGGGACAGCTCTTCCTGGTCTGCCAGAAGAACATCGCCGACGAGCCGTCGCCGGGCGACCTCTACCCCGTCGGCACCATCGTCACCCTGGAACAAAGCCTGCGCATGCCCGATGGGACCACCCAGGCCCTGGTGGCGGGAAAGATCCGCGCCGCCGTTCTGGAGGTGACCCAGACGGAGCCCCACTTCTGGGCCCGGGTGAGGCCGGTGGGCGACCAGGCCCGGAAGACGGTGGAAGTGCAGGCGCTGATGCGCTTGGTGCTCAGCCAGTACGAGACTTACATCAATCTGAGCGAGGATGCTCCGGAAGACGCCATCGATTCGCTGCGGGCCATCGACGAGCCGGGCTGGCTGGCGGATATGGTCTCCTACTCGCCGCACCTGGACCGGACGCAGCGCCAGATGCTGCTGGAGACGCTCGATCCGGTGCAGCGCCTGCGAATGGTCAGCACTATCCTCAGCAAGCAAATCGAGCTGCTGGAGCTCAAGCAGAAGATCCAATCTGAAGTGCATCGGGGCATCGATAAGAGCCAGCGCGAGTACCATCTGCGGGAGCAGATGAAGGCTATCCAGCGGGAGCTCGGCGAGCTGGAGCCGGAGGCCGCGCTGTCCCACGAGATGCGGCGCAAGGTGGAAGAGGCGGGGATGCCCGAGGAGGTGCAGGCCAAGGCCCTGCAGGAGGTGGAGCGCCTGGCCCAGGTCCCTTCGATGTCGCCGGAGATCGCCGTCATCCGCAACTATCTCGACTGGCTGGTTGCCCTTCCCTGGAGCAGGGAGACCCTGGACAATCTTGATCTGCAGCAGGCCGCTCGCGTGCTGGACGAGGACCACTACGGGCTGGCGAAGGTCAAGGAGCGCATCCTGGAATATATCGCCGTCCGCAAGCTGACCCAGAAGATGCGCTCGCCGATCCTGTGTTTCGTGGGGCCGCCCGGCGTGGGCAAGACCAGCCTGGGTCGCTCCATCGCTCGAGCCCTCGGGCGCCGGTTCGTGCGCATTTCCCTCGGCGGGATCCGGGACGAGGCGGAGATTCGAGGACACCGCCGCACATACGTGGGGGCGATGCCGGGGCGGGTGATCCAGAGCATGCGCACGGCCGGTTACAAGAACCCGCTCTTTATGCTGGACGAAATCGACAAGGTAGGCGTCGACTTCCGGGGCGACCCATCAGCGGCCTTGCTGGAGGTGCTGGACCCCGAGCAGAATCACGCCTTCAGCGACCACTTCCTGGAGATGCCCTTTGACCTATCGCGCGTCATCTTCATCACCACCGCCAATCAGCTTGACCCCATCCCGCCGGCCCTGAGAGACCGGATGGAAGTGATCGAGCTGCCAGGCTACACCGAGGAGGAGAAGCTGGGCATCGCCCGCCGCTTCCTGGTGCCCAAGCAATTGGAGCAGCACGGCATCAGCGACCGGCTGCTATGCTTTTCTAGGGAGTCGCTGGTCCATATCGTCAGGGACTACACCGACGAGGCGGGCGTCCGCAACCTGGAACGAGAGATCGCCAACGTGTGCCGGAAGGCCGCGCGACGCATCGCTGAGGGACACATCCGGATCATCGTCGTGGGGCGGAAGGACCTGGCCCGCTACCTGGGCCCGCCCCGCTTCCTGCACTGGGTGGCCGAGGAGCAGGACGAGGTGGGCCTCGCCACTGGCCTGGCCTGGACGCCGAACGGAGGCGAGGTGCTGTCGGTGGAGGTGAACCTGCTGGAGGGCAAGCCCGACCTCATCCTCACCGGCCACCTGGGCGACGTGATGCAGGAGTCGGCCCAGGCTGCCCTCACCTATGCCCGTTCCCACGCCGCCGAGCTCTGCATAGACGCCGCAGCCTTCGAGCAAAACGCCATCCACATCCACGTGCCGGCCGGAGCCATACCCAAGGACGGGCCGTCGGCGGGCATTACTTTGGCTACGGCCCTCGTGTCGGCGCTTACCGGCCGGCCGGTGCGCCGCGATGTAGCCATGACGGGCGAGATAACCCTGCGGGGGAACGTGCTGCCGGTAGGCGGCATCAAAGAGAAGCTTCTGGCGGCGCGCCGGGCAGGCCTGACACGCGTCGTCCTGCCCCGGCGGAACCGGAAAGACCTGACCGAGCTTCCCGGCAAGCCCGCGGAACAGCTCGATCTGGTACTGGTAGAGAACATGAGCGAAGTACTGAGGGTTGCTCTGGCAGGAAATGCCCAGCCAGAGCTATTGGGAGGTTTTCGGCTGGCCGCGGCGAGCACCGGGGCATGAGAATACGCCCGAGATCGATGTGCCCGGCGCGGGCTGTGGCCCGGCGGCAGTGCGTGCGAACATCAGGAAAGGTTTGCTGAGTGAGAACGTGGATTGTCATTGGCCTCGCGACGGTGCTGTTCATCCTGGCAACGGTTGGCGTCGGACTGTATACCGACTGGCTATGGTTCGATAGTCTGACCTTCGGCAGCGTCTTCGTCACTGCCATCGTCGCGAAAGTGGGGCTCTTCCTGGCGGGCGGCCTGCTCTTCCTGGCCCTTTTCGGGGGGAACCTGGCGCTGGCCTGGCGGCTGGCGCCGCGGCCGCCGCGCTTTCCTCCATTGAGGGAGCTGACCCTGTCCTCCGGCGAGATACAGGTGGACCTGGGGACCCTGGAGCGACTGGCGAAGTGGGCCATCGTGCCCGCGGCGCTGTTCCTGGCCCTGATAATGGCGTCCAACGCCGGCTCCCGCTGGGAGACCATACTGCGGTTCTTCAACGGCGTGCCCTTCGGGGCCACTGATCCGCTCTACGGCCAGGACATCGGCTTCTATGTCTTCAGCCTGCCGATGTACCGATTCGTGCAGTCGTGGCTGCTGGGTACCATCGTGCTCACCCTCATTGGCGTAGGCGCGATCTACTGGCTGCGGCTCACCATCAGCCTGTACGGAATGCCGCTGTCGCCGAGCCGGCTGAGCCGCCCCGTTCGGGCCCATCTCCTGATACTGGGTGCCCTCCTCCTTTTGCTTCTGGCCTGGCACCATCGACTCCAGCTTTACGAGCTTGTGCTGGCCTCTAATCCCCTCTTCACCGGCGCCCGCTACACCGACGTGAATTCCCTCCAGCCGATGCTGTGGGTCCTCACCATCGTGGCCGGCCTCGGCGCCCTGGCGCTCATCGCCAACATCTTCGTGCGAGGCTTCTGGCTGGTGGGTGGCGCCGCCGCCGTCTGGGCGATCGTGCTGGTCCTGGGCACGTGGATCTACCCCGGCATCGTGCAGAGTTTCGAGGTGGTGCCGACCGAGCTGGAGAAAGAGCGCCCGTACCTGGAGTACAACATCAAGATGACCCGCCAGGCCTTCGGGCTGGACCAGGTGCAGGAGGAGTTCTTCCGCGCCGAGGATGCCGTTTCGGCTACGGATGTGCAGGAACACCCCGACACCATAAACAACATCCGCCTCTGGGACCACCGGCCGCTGTTGTCGGTGTATAACCAGATCCAGAGCATCCGCCTCTACTACGACTTCAACGATGTCGACGTCGACCGCTACACCATCGATGGGAAGTACCGCCAGGTGATGCTCAGCGCCCGTGAGCTGTCGCCGCAGAAGCTGGCGGCCGAGGCCCAGACCTGGGTGAACCGGCGCCTCCAGTACACCCACGGCTATGGGATGGTGATGAGCCCAGTGAACGAGATCTCGGCGGAGGGCATGCCAAACCTCTTCCTGAAGGATGTCCCTCCCAAGGGTGTCGTTCCGGTGGACCGGCCGGAGATCTACTTCGGGGAGACCACCAAGAGCCAGGTGGTGGTCGACACCAGGGCGCCGGAGTTCGATTATCCCAAGGAAGACCAGAACGTGTACACCACCTATCAGGGCAAGGGCGGCGTTCCCCTGAACTCGTACATAATGCGGCTGGCCTTCGCCCTGCAGTTCGGCGACAGCGATCTGCTCTTCACCAGCTACCTGACGCCTGACAGCCGGATCCTCTACTATCGCGACATCCAGACCCGCGTCAAGCGCCTGGCCCCGTTCCTGATGCTGGACCGCGACCCGTACATCGTGGTCGCCGACGGCAAACTGTACTGGATCCAGGATGCCTATACCTACACCGACCACTACCCATACTCGCAGCAGCACAGCCAGAAGCTGAACTACATCCGCAATAGTGTGAAGGCGGTGATCGACGCCTACGACGGCACCACCACTTTCTATGTCATCGATCCGAAGGACCCGATGATCGCCACTTATCAGGCGATCTTCCCCGGGCTGTTCACCCCGTTCGACCAGATGCCGAAGTCCCTGGCCTCGCACATCCGGTATCCCGAGGACCTTTTCCGTATCCAGGAGGAGATGTACCGGACCTACCATATGGAGGACCCCCGAGTCTTCTACAATAAAGAAGACCTCTGGATGGTGCCCAACGAAGTCTACCTGGATAAGCAGCAGCCGATGGACCCGTACTACGTGATTATGCGCTTGCCCAACGCCAGCCAGGACGAGTTTCTAATGATAATGCCCTTCACTCCCCCGGGCAAAGACAACCTCATCGCGTGGATGGCTGCCCGCAACGACGGCGCCAACTACGGCAAGCTGCTGGTGTACAAGTACCCCAAGGAGAAGCTGGTGTTCGGGCCGATGCAGATCTCGGCCCGCATCAACCAGGACCCCACCATCTCCGCCCAGTTCACCCTCTGGGGCCAGGCCGGCTCCCGGGTCAACCGGGGGAATATGCTGGTCATTCCGATAGGCAACTCGAACCTGTATGCGGAGCCGGTGTACCTGCAGGCCGAGCGCAGCCAGATGCCGGAGCTCAAGCGGGTGATCGTGGCCACGGGCAACCGCCTGGCGATGGAGCCGAGCCTGGACGCGGCCCTGGCCAGCCTGTACGGCGGCAGCCCCGTCGTGAGCCCCCCGCCGGGGGGCGGGCCCGCTCCGTCAGGCCCCCAGCCGCCGTCTGATATCGGTGGCCTGATCAAGTCAGTCCGCCAGCACTATAACGCGGCGCAGGAGGCGGCCAAGGCCGGCAACTGGGCCAAGTACGGCGATGAGCTGAAGGCGATGGATGCCGACCTGGCCCGTCTGGAGCAGTTAGCGCCGAAGTAGGGACGATTGGGAGGTGAACGATGGCGGTAGAGACCATAGCCGTGGCGCGGGTCAAGCCAAAGCCGCGCAAGACCAATCGATGGACGCGCGACGGCAAGGCCCTGGTCAGCATCGTGAATGCGGCGGGCGATGTCCGCGCCGGGGTCCGGCGCAGCATCGACCTTATCGGCGGCCTGGGGTCCTTCATCAAGCCCGGCGATGCCGTGATGCTGAAGCCAAACCTGGTACAGGACCTTCCGCCGCCGGTGTCCACCGATCTGGGCTTCCTGGGGGCCGTGATCGAGGTACTGCAGGAGGCGGGCGCAGAGACATAGCGGAAGCCGGATGAGTGCAACTGCTATGACACAAGGGGGGCGGTCTACAAACCGTCCCCCTTTGCCCTGTTGTCTGTTGCGTGCCTACTCTTTGGCAGCAGCCGCCTTCTTCCCCTCGGCAATGACCTGCTGCGCCACGTGGGCCGGCACTTCCTCGTAGTGAGAGAACTCGATGGTGTAGGTGCCGCGCCCCTGGGTGATGGAGCGCAGGTCGGTGGAGTAGCGCTGCACCTCCGCCAGGGGGACCTGCGCCTCGATCACACTGATCCCGTCCTCGGGCGACATCCCCAGGACGCGCGCCCGCTTGGTGTTCAGCTCGCCGACCACATCGCCCATATACTGCTCCGGGACGCGGATGGTGATGTTCATGATGGGCTCCAGCAGCACCGGGTTGGCCTGGTTGACTCCCTTCTTGAAGGCCTGGGAAGCGGCGATCTTGAAGGCCATCTCCGAGGAGTCCACCGGGTGGTAAGAGCCATCGTAGAGGGTGACCTTCAGGTCCACCATCGGATATCCGGCCTGCACCCCTTCGCCCAGGGCCTCGCGCACCCCCTTCTCCACGCCGGGGATGTACTGCTTGGGCACGACGCCACCCACCACCTTCTCCTCGAACTGGAAGCCGCTGCCGCGCGGCAGGGGCTCGATGGCGAGGAAGACGTGGCCGTACTGCCCGTGGCCGCCGGTCTGTTTCTTGTGTTTGTACTCGGCCTTGGTGGAAGTGAGAATGGTCTCCTTGTACGGCACCTTGGGCACCGAGAGCACCAGCTCGACGCCGAACTTCCGGCGGATCCGCTCCGCCGTCACGTCGATGTGTGAGTCGCCCATCCCTGACAGGAGCATCTCGCCCGTGTCGAGTTCGCGGCGCAATTGCAGGGTGCGGTCCTCTTCAACCTGGCGGGCGAGGGCATTTCCCAGCTTGTCCAGGTCGGCCTTCGTCTTGGGCTGCACGGCCGCCGTGAAGAGCGGGTTCGGGAAGGTGATGCCGGGCAAGGTGACGGGATGCTCTTTCGAGGAAAGGGTGTCCCCCGTGCCAGTCTCTTGCAGCTTGGCCACGGCGCCTATGTCGCCGGCTCCCAGTTGGGTCACCGGCTCTTGCGTCTTGCCGCGGACGATGAATAGCTGGCCAACTCGCTCATCGCGGGACTTGGTCGCATTCCAGACGACGTGGTCGCTGTGCATCACGCCGGAGTAGACACGGAAGTAGGTCAGCTTGCCCACATATGGGTCGGCCGTTGTCTTGAAGACCAGTGCAGCCAGCGGCGCGGCGTCCGAAGGCGCCAGCTTCTCCTCCGCCTGCGACTGAGCGTTGGCGGCGGTCACCTCGCCGGCATCCACCGGCGAAGGAAGGTACTCGACCAGCGCGTCGAGGACGGGGCCGACGCCCTTGTTCTGGGTAGCCGAGCCGACCAGCACCGGCACGACGCTGCCGGCCAGCACACCGGCCCGCAGCCCTTCCTTGATCTCGGCCTCGGTCAGGGGCTCCCCCTCCAGGTACTTGTTGACTAGCTCATCGTTGGTCTCGGCGGCGGCCTCGATGACCTTTTCCCGCCACGAATCGGCCTCGCTCTGCACCTCGGCCGGCACTGCGGCCTCCTGCAGGCCGCCGGCACCGAAGAGGAGGGCCTTGTTGGCTACCAGGTCGACCAGGCCCCGGAAGCTCTCCTGCGCGCCGATAGGGAGCTGGATGGGCACAACCCCCGTCCCGTACCGCTCACGCAACTGGCCGAGGGTGCGAAGAAAGTCGGCGTTCTCCCGGTCCATCACGTTGATGAAAACGGCCCGGGGCAAGTGGTACTCGTCGGCGTATCGCCACATCTGGTCGGTGCCTACCTCGATGCCGGACACCGCGGAGACGAGGATGAGGGCGCCGTCGACTACCCTCACTGCCTCACGCACTTCGCCGACGAAATCGGCGTAGCCAGGGGTATCTACGATATTCAGCTTGGTGTCCTTCCATTCCAGGGGCGTCAGGGCCAACTGGATGGAGATGTGCCGCTTGGTCTCCTCGGGCTCGTAGTCTGAGACGGTGGTCCCATCTTCGACCTCGCCCAGCCGGTTGATGACACCAGCGTTATAAAGCATTGCCTCGGCGAGCGACGTCTTGCCCGTCCCGCCGTGCGAGAATAGTCCAATATTGCGAATGTCTGTGGTTTTGTGAGTCTTCATTGCCCCTCCTCGGTGGTCAGTGGTAGCGCGGTCACTGGTACCGACGCACATTATACCATATCTACTATGCCGTCCAAAACAACCGCCCTCGCCGGTGGGGCGAGGGCGGTCCATCTGCTAGGTCGGGGCAGGCTACGCGGTGCCTCTTTGCCATAGCCTCGGGTCAAGGGCCATCCGGAGACCATCTCCGAAGAAGTTAAACCCGAGCACGGTGAAGAAGATAGCGATACCTGGGAAGACGGCCAGCCAGGGTGCCACTTCCATATACTGGTATCCGACCCGCAGCATGCCACCCCAACTCGGGGTCGGCGGGCGCACGCCCAGGCCCAGGAAGGAAAGGGCAGCTTCGGTGAGGATAGCGCCGGCGATGTTGAGCGAAGCCTGCACGATCACGGGGGCCAGGGCATTTGGCAGGATATACAACAGGATCATCCTCATATCGGAAGCGCCGATGACCCGGCCGGCCATCACGAAGTCACGCTCCTTAATGGAGAGCGCAGACCCGCGCGTCAGCCGGGAGAAGTAGGGCATTAGCGTGACTCCGATGGCGATCATAGCGTTGCCGATGCTGGGGCCCAGGGCAGCGGTGATGGCCAGGGCGAGGACCAGAGCTGGGAAGGACCATACCGCGTCCATAGCCCGCATGATGATCTCGTCTAGAGCTCCACCGAACCATCCGGAGATCAGGCCGAGAATGACGCCGACACCGGCACCCACGCCCACGGCGATGATGCCGACCTCCAGCGAGACGCGCGAGCCGTGGATAATACGGCTCAGAATGTCACGGCCCAGGTCGTCCACGCCCAGCAGATGGGCGCTGCTCGGCCCCGCCAGGACCACGGAGTAGTCCTGATAAAACGGATCATAGGGTGAGATAAAATCGGCGGTTATAGCCAATAGGATCACTACGATGGTAGTAAAGATCCCGAAGCCGGCCAGACGAGTCTTGTTGACGCGCTGCCAGAACTTGATCTGCCCCACCCAGAACCGGTTGAGCTTCTCACTGAAGGTAAGTTCGACGGCTTCTACTCGCACTGCCATTCTGTTCGTCCTTTCGTTAATTGTCCAAACATCTCTAACTTACCTCGACTATCCGAATCGGATACGGGGGTCGATGTAGGCATAGAGAACATCGGCAGCCAGATTACAGATCAGCACAGCCACGGCCATCACCAAGATCACTGCCTGTACGACCGGGAAATCTCGGAAGTATATCGAGTCGACCGCCAGACGGCCGGCGCCCGGGATGGAGAAGATGGTCTCGGTCACCACGGCGCCGCCGAACAGGCGACCTACCTGCAGGCCGATTACGGTCACCACCGGGATCAGGGCGTTCTTGAGAGCGTGACCGGTCACCACAACGTTTTCCCGGAGGCCTTTGGCCCGGGCAGTTGTGATGTACTCCTGCTGCATCACCTCGATGAGCGAGGAGCGTATCTGCCGCATGACGACCGCTCCCAGACCCAGGCCGAGGGTGAACGCCGGCATCACCATCAACTTCAGGTTGGTGCCCAGGTCATCCATAGGGTTCACGTATCCCGATGGTGGAAGCAGTCGCCAATATACGGCGAACGCGTAGATGAAGAGGATACCTAACCAGAAGTGAGGTACCGCTACTCCCACCATCGCGATAATAGTCCCTACCATATCCTCGATAGAGTTAGGTCTAACGGCAGAGATTATGCCCACGGGGACAGCTATGATAAGTGCAATGATCATCCCAATGAAGCTAAGCTCGAGGGTGGGGGGAAGGTGCTGGGCGATGGCTTCAACGATGGGTTGCCGGTTGCGGACGGAGATACCAAGATTGCCTCTCAATGCCTTGAAAAGCCAATCAGCATATTGTACCGGAATGGGCCGGTCGAGCCCAAGCTCATCGCGAAGCGCCTGGTAAAGCTGTTTGTCTCGAGCCAACTCTTCTCCCAAGATGGCCAACGCTGGATCACCTGGGAGCAGCAGAATGATGGAGAACGCAATCATGGACACCAGTAGGAGCACAGGTACCATGATGATCATGCGTCTGATGATAAACTTACCCATATACCACTATCTCCCTCTTGCAAGATTGGGCAGCTCTTTGCCTCGCGAAACCCACCGTCGGCGCAGACGATGGCCCGCCAAGCGGCTTAATTATCGCCGGTCTCCCTGCAAAAGTCAAGATATTCTTTCGGGCTATTATCGCGCGGCAAGCCAAGGTGAAGCGCCGAGGTCAGCGCGTCGTGGAGCAGTTGGAGAATGACAGGCCCGCTCTGCAAACGCGGTATTCCCAAGACACGGTCGCCTCGTTTGACTCCTGCGAGTGGGACATCTATAATAACGCTAGAACAAGGTTTCGGGAGCGAGATACCCCTATGCGGGTTTTTGGCTATAACCGAATTGAGAGCACCGGCTCAGTGCGGGCGGTGCTCTTTTGTTTTGGCATTTCCCCGCATTGCGGGGCGCAATCGTTTGGAGGAGGTGAAGCTAGTGCAGTCTAGTTTGATCAGCAAGATTGAGAAGGCCCGACGGTACGCGCAAGACCCTGACCGAGTACACTTCACGCAGTTCAAGGCCACCTTCCAGGGGGAGCATGATCTCTATACAGTGACCTACGAAGAGGGGGAATGGCACTGCACGTGCCACTTCTTCAGCGGCTGGAACACTTGTAGCCACACGATGGCTATGCAGCGTATTATGGGCGATCATCTGCCAGGCATCTCGACCAAGGAGCCGGCCGTCTCTTCATCGACCGGTTGATAAGCCTTTTCTCTTCGCTGTGGCTCCAAAGGGCGACCGCTTCTGGCGGTCGCCCTTCTGCTGTCCAAACCGATGCCATCGCCAGCCGGAGACAGCTTTCCGCAGTCCCCGCATCGGTAGGGGCAAACCTTGTGTTTGCCCATCTCGACTTCACGGTGTAACCCGCCAGAGCCTCACGGTCCCATCGCCGGAGCCGGAGGCCAGGGTAGCGCCATCTGGAGAGAAGGCCAGGTCGCCCACGCTGCCGGTGTGCCCGCTCAGGGTGAGCAGCCGCTGCCGGCGCGCCGTGTCCCAGAGCTCTATCCCATTATCCGAGCCGGCCGCCAGCAGCCGCCCGTCTGGCGAAAAGACGATGCTCCGGGCCGTCCCATCCGTCTGGGTCAGCGTGCCAAGCTCGCTGCCACTGGCGGCGTCCCACAGCTTGATCAGTCCGATGAATTGCTGGTTGACCATCCCCGCTACGACGGTAGCCAGAATCTTGCCGTCCGGCGTCATTGCCAGGCTGACAACGAAGTCCTCATGCATAAAGCGAGGTCCAAGCTGGCCGCTGGCGATGTCCATCAACTGCCGGAGGATTGATGGCGGGAGTTGGTGATGGGGCTGGTGTGGCGGCCCTGGCGGTATGTGAGGCTGTCGCCGCAGGTATTCTTGTCCCGTCCGGCGCGGGCGATACGACGGCCGAAGGCCCGGCAATGGGTGAGCCGGTTGTTGGGCCGCTCGAGCAGGAAATCAAAATAAAGGCTGCCAACAGCAGGGAGAGCGGGGTTGCCATAGCTTTGCGGCGCACGGCGATCGTCCTTATCAACGTCAGTGGGGGCCGACCCTACCTTGGGGCCTGGCCCAGCGGCCGGATGATTATGCCCACCTCGCCGTCGTGAACTTCTATCGCCGCCACCTCCGCCTGCGGGAACAGCCCCGTGAGCTGGGCGTTTACCTGCCCGGCCAGCAGGCTCAACAGGGGGCGCGGGATGCTGTGGCCCTGCCATACCAGCGACCACAGCCGGAGCTGCAGGTGCCCCCCTTCCACTACCAGCCACGCGTCGGCCTGGACGCTCTCGGGCGCCTCGCCCCGGACCAGCAGCCGCCCTTCCTGGCCCCTCACCTCCAGGCGCCGGGCCGGCAGGACTCCCTTGAGCAGGCCGGTCAGCTCGGCGTCGGAGATCCGGACGATGGTGGGTGCGGACGGTGCCTCGTAGAGGGTTGAGGATGGATCAATGGGCGTTATGGTGGTGCTCGTCTGCGGGCCGAGGTCGATATATACCGGCACAGGAGCCCCGGGCAGGTCGAGGCTTGCCAATGGGTCGTCGGCATAGGGGTAGACCAGAAGGACGACGAGGGCGACGACCACCAGCCCGCCAAGCACCAGGGCGCCGGCGCAGCATCCCAGCCGTGGCCGCTTCGCATCCTCCAAGTGAGTCCCTGCCGGTGGGCTATGGCTTCGCCAGGGAATAGATCAGCTCTTTGATGGCCAGCACGTCGCGCCGGAGCTGGCCATCGGTCTCGATGTTGGCTTTGATGCGCTCGCAGCCGTAGATGACCGTGCTGTGGTTACGGTTGCCGAGCTCGCGGCCCACCTCGCTGAGGTTGCAGCCGGCCTCGTCCCGCAGCAGGTACATCGCCACCTGGCGCGGGCCGACGACGTCCTTCGAGCGGCGCTTGCCCGAGAGAGCCTTGCTGTCCAGCCCATAATGTCTGGCTACCGCCTGGAGCACGATGTTAGGGGTGATGTAGCGGCGCGTGGGATGGACCGTCAGGTCGTCCAGGGCACGGTTGGCCAGCTCCACCGTCACCGGCCGCCCTTCCACCTTGGCGCAGGCGAGCACGCGGGTCAGGGCGCCCTCCAGCTCGCGGATGTTGCTCTGGATGCGCTGTGCGATGACCTGCAACACCGCATTGTCCACCGGAGCGTCCTCATTGGCGAGTCTGGCGCGCAGGATGGCCATGCGCGTCTCCAGCTCCGGTGGCTGGATGTCGGCGACCAGGCCGCCCTCGAAGCGCGAGCGCAGGCGGTCCTCCAGGGTGGCGATGGCCCTTGGCGGCCGGTCGCTGGTCAACACGATGTGGCTACCGGCCTCATAGAGCGCGTTGAAGGTGTGGAAGAACTCTTCCTGGGTGCGTTCTTTGCCCGCGATGAACTCGATGTCGTCCAGCAAGAGCACGTGGATTCGCCGGTATCGCTGGCGAAACTCGTCGGTGCGCCGCTCGGTGATGGCGGCCACTAGCTCGTTCAGGAACTGGTCGGCCGGGGCGTACAGCACCTTCAGGCCGGCGGCCATCGTGACGTGGGCGATGGCGTGCATCAGGTGGGTCTTTCCGACGCCCGTCCCGCCGTACAGGAACAGGGGGTTGTAAATCGAGGCCGGGGCGCGGGCCGCTGCCTGGCTGGCGGCCAGGGCCAGCCGATTGGACGGCCCTTCCACAAACCGCTCGAAGGTGTACCGCGGGTTGGGGGTCCATTCCCACTGGTCCCGCTGGTGAGGCGCGACGGGCGCAGGCTGAGATGGCGACGCCTCGCGCGGCGGCTCGGGGGCGACATCCGGCTCGGCAGAAGGCGCTGGGGCTTCCGTGGTCTTCTTCCGGCCGCCGGGCGCCGCCACCACAATCTGCAGCTCCGTGGGATGCCCGGTCATGCGAGAGAGGGTGCGCTCCAATTGGCTCCGGAAACGCCCTTCCAGCCACTCCCGAGCAAAAGAGTTGGGCACGCTGACCACGAAGCGGTCGCCTTCGGTCGACACCACCCGGGTATTGCGCAGCCAGGTCTCGAAGTTAGCCCGGGATACCTGACCTTGTAGCTCTGTCAGTGTCGCCTGCCAGACTTGGCGCGCATTCAAAGCCGTACCTCCCCGCCGCGTCAGTCTATCAGAATGCAATCGCTGCATCAAGGCGGGGGGAAGACGCCGGTCGTCGGATGGCCCCCCGACCGGCCGCGCGCAGATGGCTCGCGTTATTGCGGTGCGAGCCCCCGCCGACGGCGCTGGCCGAGACCGGTCGAGGCGCGAAGACGCCGCTCAAAGGGCTTATTCCCGAGAAGCGCAGAGGACTACACCGAGCTAGGCGGCGTGTTGCTGGCCCCCGCTTCGCGGGCCTGCGGACCTGGCGCCGACGCCTGCCTCCTGCGTGTGATTGTGGTTGTGCCACATCACGGCAAAGGCCGCCATCACCGACACGGCCGATCCGACGGCCGCCGCTCGCCACCACAGCTCCTGATGGGACGCTGGCGGCGGCGCGGCACGCGAGCGCGAAGCCGCGGCCACCAGTAGCTCTTCCTTCAGCCGGCGGGCGAAAGCGGGCGAGGGCCGGACGGGCGCCAGTGACGGGCCCAGCCGCTTGGCCAAGTGAAGCAGCGGCTCGAGCTGGTCGCGATGCTTTGGAAACAGTGACAGGCATCGCTCGGCGTTATCGGACCCGTAGTGCAGTATGTCTACGTAACGCCAGAGGATCTCATCGGCGACTCGTCGGTTCATATGCCTCCTTGACGGCTTTGCCCGTTCTGCTCGCCCGACATGTGAAAGCGGAACGCGGCACGCATCCACGCCGGCCGCGACTGCCCCGCAGGCTGGGAGCGCTCCATATCCGTCAGTATCCTCCGCAGGGCCTCCAGCGTCCGGTGCAGGAGCGCCTTCACCGCCCCTTCGCTGCGGCCCATAATGGCGCCTATCTCGGCATTGGATAAATCGCTGGTAAACTTCAATACCAGCAGCTTCTGCCGCTCACCGGAAAGCCGCCGGACGGCCGTCATCAGCTTCTCCCGCTCCTCGGCCTGCTCCGCCAGCCGCGTCGGCTCCTCGGGGGCCGTGTCCAGCAAGGGCTCGGCTGCCTCCAGGACGACGGTCCGCCGGCGCTGATTGTCCCGATACCAGTTGGCCACCAGATTGTGGGCGATGCGGAACAGCCAGGCCGAAAAAGGCACGCCCCTCGATTGGTAGGTATCGATATGGCGAAGGGCACTGAAGAAGGTCTTCGCCGTCAAGTCCTCGGCCTCCGCCGTGTTTCCGGTCCGCCGGTATATATAGCTGTATATGGCAGGGAGGTGCCGCTCATAGAGTATGCCGAAGGCCGCAGGCTCTACCTTAGCCCGCCGCACCAGCACATCATCGGTCTCTTCGATGATCACGGTCTGTGCTTCTCCCATGGCATTGATTACAACACGCAATCGGCCAAAGAGTTACTGGCTCTAAATGCTCTGCGCGGATAATACCACTTGCCTGTTAGCAACGCAAACCGTGCCGGCGCAAATCGTGCTGACGCAGAAGAATTGGGGCTCCGCCGACATCGGCTACGACGAGAGCCTGCCCAAGTATGACTATGACGCCGCCTTCGGGCTAGTATGGCAGTTGGTGCGGACGAACGTCTTGGCCAAGTACGTCAAGGGATGGACGCCGAGATGGCGCAACGAGCCCAACTGGACACGGGTCTGGCTGGACAAGTAGGGTCAGCCCGGGCTCCTTGGTCGCAGGGAGTTTCCTGGTAAGACAGCGCCGCGGCGGCCTCTGAGAACCAGGCCGTCGCGGCGCCAGCGACCAACACTCGTGCGGCCCAATGTATACGCTAACTGCTTATCTCAAGATTCCCGCTGTTTAATGCCACCACTTTCTCCCAATTGATGGTGCCGTCGGCGTTACAGAACTCTATGATAAACTCTGCGGTAAGGCGGTTTTCTATGGCGGCCCTGCTCATTTCGAAGTCATCATTGTGCCGCTTGGCCTGGTGACCGATGGGTTCAATAATATCCAGATAGAGGTCCGGGTCCTCGGAAAGAAAGTGCCAAAAACTCTGTCCCATAATCTTCTGATAAGTGCCTTTGTCAGTGGTCCGGGACTTGCCGTAGCAAATACCCAACACAGGCTGAACGCTGGAGACCCTGCGTGATTGGTGCTGCACGGTCACGGCTCGCTTGAAGTTGTCCTGTAGTTTCGCGTACTGCGAACTATTCCCCCAATTAGGCCCCGACTTTATCGCGACGAGGTAGCGGACGCCATTCCTGTCAAATTCAAGGTCAAGGCCAGTAGCCGTTGATTTCCTGCCGCCGCTGGTAGTTTCAGACACGAAAATCGCCAGTTCTTCAAGAATATTTACCCAATATCTGCTCCTCCGACGAAGACAGGTGGGCATTTAGTATCGCAGAAACAAGGTCGCTTGCAAGGTTAATGTTCTTCGCTTTAAACAGGTAGTCCGACGTCGTGACGTGAGTTGAGACGGAGATTGGTGTATCCTGAGATGGTAATTCTAGCAAGGGGTATACCGTGGCAAAGGTTCTTAAACTATCGGATATTCAGAAATTCGC
>JAMCWG010000035.1 GCA_023475235.1 Chloroflexota bacterium | reverse complement strand
GGCCACCCAGTGGTCCGGCTCCAAGGGCAGCAGCTCCGGCCGCGCCTTCAAGCGGCAGTCGTTGGTGGCCTTGTGGCAGCGGGGCAGGAAGGCGCACTGATCGGGCAGATCGACGGGGTCGGGGGGCGCGCCGCGGATGGAGAAGGCCCGACCGCGCTCCGTGGCGTCCAGCCTGGTGACCGCGGCCAGCAGCCCGGCCGTGTAGGGATGCAGCGGCCGCTGGAACAGCGGGATGACGTCCGCCCGCTCCACCACCGACCCGGCATACATCACCGCGACCTGGTCCGCCATCTTGGCGATCACGCCGAGATTGTGGCTGATGAGCAGCAGAGACATGTGGTTTTGCTCCTTGAGCCGGCGAAGCTCTTCCAGGATGCTGGCCTAGATGGTCACGTCGAGGGATGAGGTCGGCTCGTCGGCAATAAGGACCTTCGGACGGAGGGCCATCGCCATCGTGATCATCACCCGCTGGCACATGCCTCCGCTGAGCTGAAAGGCATAGCGGGAATACAGGTCGCTCGCCGAGGGGAACCCTGCCCGTTCCAGCAATTCCAGGGTCATCTTGCGGGCCTCTTGCCGCTCGACAGGCAGGTGGCTGGTGATCATCTCCTGAATCTGCTCTCCCACCGGCAGCACCGGATTCAGGCCGCTCGTCGCGTTCTGAAACACCATCGCGACCTCTCGTCCCCGAATCGCCCGCAGCCGCTCCTCGTCCAGGCTCATCAGCTCTTGCCCGAACAGCTTCACGCTGCCGCTCTCGATCTTGCCGGGCCACTGGACCAGGCGGAGGATACTGAGGGCGGTGACCGTCTTGCCGCAGCCGCTCTCGCCGACCATGCCAAGGGTCTGCTCAGTGGGGAGGGTGAAGCTCACCCCGTTCACGGCCTTCACCAGGCCGAACTTCATGTGGTAATACGTATGGAGGTCAGCCACCTCCAATGCGGGAACGCCGGTGCCTAGGTCCCAGGGAACAGAAGACAGCGCCAATATCACCTCTGAGTAAGATTAGTATCTCACCAGTTTATTTTACCACTCAGAGCGCGAGTTGATTCACTGCGTTCCAGGCCATCGAGCCCGGCGCCCTCGGACACCGGCCGCGCCCACTGGCTGTACCGGCGCAGGTACCCCTTCTTTATCCGCGGCTCCGGCGGCTGCCAGCGGGCCCGTCGCCGGTCCATCTCCGCCTCGGAGACGTGAAGGTCGAGCCGCCGCGCCGGAATGTCGATGGTGATCGTATCGCCGTCCTGCACGAGGGCGATGGGCCCACCCTCGGCTGCCTCCGGCACGATATGGCCGATGCATGGCCCGTGGGTCGACCCGGAGAAACGACCGTCGGTGACCAGGGCGGTGCTGTTGCCCAACCCCATCCCCATCAGGGCTGAGGTGGCCAGATGCATTTCCCGCATGCCCGGGCCCCCGCGCGGCCCCTCGTAGCGCAGCACGAGCACGTCACCGGGGTTTATGCTCCGCCCGTTGATGGCCTCCACCGCGGCCTCCTGCGACTCGAAGACCCGCGCCGGCCCCGTGTGCACCTGCATCTCGGGGGCAACGCCCGACCACTTCACCGCTGCGCCGCCGGGGGCCAGGCTGCCCTTGAGGATGGCCAGGCTGCCCGTTGGCCGGATGGGATTGTCGATGGAATGCAGCACCTCTGGACTCAGGTTGCGGGCACGGGCGACGTTCTCGCCGAGCGTCTTGCCGGTCACCGTCAGCGCGTCCAGGTGAAGCAGCGGGCTCAGCTCCTTCAGCAGGGCCGGCAGACCGCCGGCGTCCTGCAGGGCCTTGACCGGATGGGGCCCCGACGTGGTCAGCCCGATGAGATACGGTGTGGTGAGGCTGAGCCGCTCGAAGTCGTCCGGCGCAAGCTCGACCCCTGCCTCGTCGGCGATGGCGGGCAGATGGAGGAGGGCATTGGTCGACCCGCCGAATGCCTCACATACGCGTATAGCGTTCTCAAACGAGTCCTTGGTCAGAATGTTGGACGGCCGCAGGTCTTCCTCGATCATCTCCATCACCCGCATGCCGGTGCGCTTGGCCATCCGTATCTTCGCCGCGTCGACGGCGTGGGTCGTTGCGCTGCCCGGCAGGGTGAGTCCCAGCGCCTCCGCCACCGCCGCCATCGTGTTGGCCGTCCCCATCATCGCGCAGGAGCCGCAGGTGGGGTTGATGCCGTCCTCCAGCTCCTGGTACTCATCCTCGCTCAGCACGCCGCGCCGGACCATGCTCACCGCCTCGCGGACGAAGGGGAAGGCGACGTCTCGCCCCTGGAAGCGCCCCGGGAGCATCGGGCCGCCGGTGAGCATAATCGCCGGCAGGTCGAGTCGCGCCATCGCCATCATCATCCCCGGCTCGATCTTGTCGCAACTGGCGAGGAGCACCATCGCGTCGAGCTGGTGGGCCTGCACCACGAGCTCGATTGAGTCGGCTATCACATCGCGGCTGGGGAGGACGTAGTACATCCCCTTGCCCTGGGCGATGCCGTCGCAGATGGCGATAGTGTTGAACTCAAATGGCGTGCCTCCGCCCATCCGGATGCCGGCCTTCACCGCTGCCGACAGCGTTCGAAGGTGAATATGGCCCGGGACGAGCTCGCTCCAGGAGTTCACCACGCCGACCAGGGGACGGTGCAGCTCCTGGTCCGTTACGCCCATCGACTTGTAGCAGGCACGCAAGCCCGCGCCCTCGGCTACCTCTATCGCATCCTGACTCCGCAGTCTTCTCATTTCGTCTTCACTCCCTGGCAAATGAAAGGCTGGACAGTGACGAGAGGTCTGTCGCCACTGCCCAGCCTCGTTGCTGTTTACGGCGAGCAAGCACAATCCGGAGCGAAGCGGCTTCGCCCCCTTCAGCGCCGTTGCTGTATCAAGACCGATAGACGCAGTCAGGGGCGAGCCGACCTCGCCCCTTCCACTACACGCCCATCGTGTCAATGCGCACAGTATACAGCAATGCCTCAACGGACTGCAAGGTTTTGTCCTGCCCTGCCAGGGCCTTTTCAAAGTCGTCAGCCAGGAAGCAGACGGCACTTCGGTTGCCTTACCAACGGCAGTTAACCTCACCTCCGGCCTTCGGCCACC
>JAMCWG010000076.1 GCA_023475235.1 Chloroflexota bacterium | reverse complement strand
CCGGAGGCGGTCTCCGAAGGTCGCCAGACTCGCCTCTGTGACCAGTTGGTGTCCGAGGCGACTCTCGCCAGAGGCGAGTCGCCTGCGGAGACTGGCGAGCGACTCGCCGTGGCGAGGACTTCGTCCTCTGGCGGGCCGTGGCGACCTCTCCGCCTGCGGAGAGGGGGAACGAAAGGCGTTGACTCCCTCCGTAACTGCAGTCGAGGGGGTGAGGTAACCCCGCATGGCCAAGCGGCGTAGGCCGATCATCCCACAGTTCTTGGCGGAACCCCGGACAAAGGGGTTAGCGGTGCGCTGCGCGATGGGCCTCATGCGATGGCCGGTGGACGAAGAAGACGTCCGCTCGCCGGGGGGTGAGAAGCGCCGAAAACGAGCGGCCCCTGGGGACCGCGCTCTCAGACCCCAGAGGCCGCATCATCACTACTGTCGGGCAGCCGCCGGCCCGCGCCGGCGCTGATCGAATCCAACCGGCCGCGCTGCACGCTACGCTCAGTATGGGTTGATCGACGACCCGGCCGGCAGCACAATGACCCCAGCCTGCGCCACGCGGCTGGCGATGGACTTCACTGCCTCGGCCAGGCTTGGCGCGTGCTCCAGCTCCATCGCCTCCAGGTCCTGCGGCTTGATGTTGTCGGTGACCACCACGATCTTCTTGTCCGCCTCCAGGATGGCCCGCACGTGGGCTCCCACTGGCCCGCCGGTCGGCGAGGCTTTGCCTTCGCCGATCCACTGGAAGAGGGTCTTGGACGACGCTCGCTTCTTCATCAGCTCGTCGAAGCCGGGACCCGCCCCGCTCGTGCATTCCGACGCCACCAGGATGGTGCCACCCTTCTTCGTCACCTGGCTGGCCGCCACGATCGCCTTGCACGACTGCAGCAGCTCGGACTCCAGCGGATAGCCCGAGACGACGGTGACATCGGCCATCTCGGGGGCCTGGAAGCCGTATATGGCGTTGTACTTGTCGATGCCCACCTTGTGGGCAGCCTCGACCTCGCCGGCCACGATCTGGGCGATCTGATTGTCCATATTCAAGATGACATCGATCTTCATCCCGATCCTGGCGATCTTAGCCGTCTCCAGCATATCCAGATAGACCTTGTTCGTAGTCGTGTTCCCGAGATGCGCGCTCTCGTCGCCGGCCATCACGTGGTTGTGAACGATGGTCTCGCGTCCAGAGACGCCCGGCAGCACGATCTTCGGGCCGCCGCCGTATCCGGCGAAGTAATGGCCTACCAGCGTGCCCATTCCGATCCAGAAATCGGCCTCGGCCACCTTCCTGTTGATATACACCCGCGTCCCGCGGCTGGTGGTGCCCATAAACTTGAGGTCTTCGGTCTTGTCGGGGTCGTGGACCGTCACGCCGTACTTGGCGAAGATATCGGCGCCCACCTTCTGCTTGACTTCGTCCTCGCTGGGCCATCGATGGGTCCCTTTGCCCATAACTATTTGAATGTTGCCCTCACCGATGCCTGCCGCCTTAATCTGCGAGAGCAGCTCCGGGAGCATCTGATCGCAAGGCGTGACCCGGGTTTGATCGTCCACCACGATGGTGACCGTCCTCGCTCCTCGGAGGGCGGTAGCCAGGCTGGCCATGCCCACCGGGTTGTCGAGGGCTTTTCGAAGCTCTCCCGAGACATCAGCTAGAGGTTTCACCGGCTTAGGTTCGCCAGTAGCCAGAATGCGCCACTCGGATGGAAGAACGACTTCCTCACGCTGACCCTTGTAGAATATGTTGACAGGGCTACTCATCTGAACCTCCTACATATATCCGCTCAATATACAGCCACGCGCTGATTCTGTCAATGTTTTCATTTTGCCTTCTTGCGCCAGACATGCGTCTGGGGACTCGATCACAACAGAGAGGACACAGACCCGATAACCTCGATGGGCGCTGCCTCTGGATCGGCGGCCGCGCCTTCTAAAGTTCCGCCTGCTCCTGCCGACATTTATCAGTGACGGATTCCTGCGATGCATAATGCCCCAGATGGTCCCAGAAGTGAGGATAGAAGTGCACAGGTCGGGCAAGAGAATAGATCGCGCGCCCTTCGGCCTGTTTGGCTGGCTACTGCTCGTATACACGACGGTGTTCATCACGGCCACCCTCCTCGGCCCAGGCGGGTCCAGAGTATGGCAGACGCTGCTCTACTCCGGCCAGACCCTGATGCTGCTGGCAGGGGCGGCGCTATGCTGGCTGGCGGCCCGCTGGTCCGGCCCCGGACGCGAGCAATGGTCCTGGCGCTTCCTCTCCCTGGCGATGCTAAGTCTGGCATTGAGAGAGACGGCTCGGGCAAGCTACAAAGCCCTGGCCGGAGCCGACACACCGGCATTCCCTTGGACCGATGTATCGTGGGCCGTCTTCCACCCGCTGGCGTTTGCCGCCCTGATGCTCCGAATTCCGCGGCGCCGGGCCTTTCTTGACGACCTAACTTCCACTTTCGACGCGCTGCTGTTCACCCTGGGAGTGGCCGCGTTGAGCTGGAAGTACATTCTTGCGCCATCTCTCGTCCAGGCCAGCGACCCTCTGTCCGCCCTGGGTGCCCTGTCCTGCCCTTTGGGCGACCTGCTATTAGTCTTTGCGCTGGCCTCGCTGGCCGTACGAATGCCGTTTGGCCGCGTGCCGCTCTCTTCCATTTACCTCCTGGCAGCGATTGCCGTGCAGGTCGGGGTCGACACCGCGTACAACCTGCTCACCCCCGACGGGGATCACCATGCCGGCGCTCTTGTGCTCCCCCTGTGGGCTGCTGCTTATGCTCTGGTAGGGCTCGCCGCCCTACATCAGATCAATCGGACTTCGGCAAGAAGAATGCCCACGGAGACGGTCGAAAGCACCGACCCGGCGTGGGTTAGAGTCACCCAGATGCTTTTGCCCTACCTGGCCTTGCCGGCTGCCAGCTTGCTCTTGTACCTCCATCTGAGGGAACTATCGGCATCGGGCCCGATGGGCAGCGGGTCGAACTTGGCGATTCCCCTTTCCCTGATCGGCCTGGTGATGCTGCGTCAGCTTCTCACGGTGATCGAGAACAACAGACTGAGCACCTCCCTTGCGGCATTGTCCCGCGATCTCGAAGTCCGATTGA
>JAMCWG010000145.1:15314-16104 GCA_023475235.1 Chloroflexota bacterium | reverse complement strand
CAGGTGAGGAGCACTTCCTGCGCGCTGGCGACCTGCACCTCCCCGAAGACGTGTGGATGGCGCCGGACCAGCTTGCGGGCGATCCCCTCGACCACGTCGTCCAGGTCGAACTGTCCGGATTCGGCGGCCAACTGGGCGTGCAGCAGTATCTGAAGCAGGAGGTCGCCCAGTTCCTCCCGGAGCATGACGGCGTTGGCCTCTTCGAGGGCCTCCAGCGCCTCATACGCCTCCTCGACCAGGTAGGGCTTGAGAGAGGCGTGCGTCTGCTCCCGGTCCCAGGGGCAGCCGCCCGGCCCCCGCAGCCGGGCCACGATGTACCGAAGGCTCTCGCAGGCTTGAGGGAGGTCCAGCGGGGCGGCCGGGGGCAGGAAGAGACAGCGGAAGCCGGCCACCTGATCAAGGGGCGTCTGCCGGACTGCACCGCTGGGGTCGAGCGCCGTGACGCGATGAGCGGCCGGGTAATGCTGGCGGAGGGCGGCGATGGCCTGCCCGGCGTTGCCCGCATCGGCCGCGTAGACCAGCAATGGCCGCATCGGGTCGAAGGCTGGGGGCGCGTACACCAGGCGGTCGAGGGGCGGCGCGCCGGTGCCGAGGGCCGCCTCGGCGGCGTGCGGCAGCGGCGGGGCGGGGGCAAGGGCCGCGGCGGGCACGATCTGCAGGCCCTGGGCCAGTGGGTCCACGCCCAGGGCGTGGAAAATGGCCGGCCAGTCGACGGCAGGCGAGGGTGAGTCAGGCCCGCTCATCGCGGGTCCACCGGGAAGCCTGTCAAACGCAGCACACGATCACTTGA
>JAMCWG010000145.1:0-15292 GCA_023475235.1 Chloroflexota bacterium | reverse complement strand
CAACCAGAGGACTCTGCGTCTCAGTGCCTCTGTGGTTGCCGGACCTAAAGCACCCTGGGATAGTGGCGTAGGAACATGAAAAGTCTCCATGTCCCTTCGGGACGCCACCGCGGATGAAAATGCTTCGCTATTTTAAGAGCAGACCCCACTCCATTTCTGGCAGCCCTGGCAATCGTTCGGCCGGGTGTCATCATCGTCACACACGCAGGCGAGAACGTCAAGGCCAGACACTCTTGACATAACAGGTCGCCTCGTTCGGGTGCAGGCCCGTGCCCACCGCTGTCCCGAAGTCGCCTTCGAGGCAGCTAAAGTCGAGTATGTCCACGAAGCCGCTGCCGTTGTCGGCAGATGTCTGACGATGAAGCCCCAATCGCGCTTGCGGCATCCATCCCCTAGCACTACAATCCTGCCGACAGGAGGTGGAAGGCAATGATGCTGGAGAAATACATTTACGCGTCCTTGACCTGGCCCGAGGTGAACGAGGCCGTGGCCGCCGACCGCCTGGTCATCATGCCGACGGGCATGACCGAGCAGCACGGCCCCCATCTGCCGCTGGATGTGGATGTCCGGCTGTGCACCGAGGTCTGCCATCGTGCCGCCGAGCGGCTGGCCGGCGAGGCCCTGGTGACGCCGCCTGTGAGCTTCGGCTACGCTCCCCATCAAATGGACTTCCCCGGCTCGCTGGGTGTGGACGCCCAGGCCTTCGTTGACTACACCCTCGGCGTCACGATGAGTCTGGTGCACCACGGCTTTCGCCACATACTACTGGTGAACGGCCACGGCAGCAACTGGCCCTTCGTGGAGACGGTGGCCCGGCTGACCATTGTGCGCAGCGAGGGGAAGGCGATGTGCGCGGCCCTCAACTACTGGGGCCTGGGCCGGGTGCGCGCGGCCGCCCAGCGTGTCCTGGAGTCGGGCGAGCCGGTGCCGTCGCACGCCGGTGAGTTCGAGACCTCGCTCTACCTGGCCGTCAACCCCGAGGGAGTGAATATGGCTGCGGCGGGGCGGGGCTGGCCGGGAGACGAGCCCATCGGCACGGACTACCTGGCTGGGCCTGACGGGGATATGGTCGCCTATGTGCCCTTTTGGAGCACGATGTACAAGGTGGGCATAAAGGGCGACGCCACCAAGGGGACGCGAGAGAAGGGCGAGGTGCTGCTGGAGGCCGCCGTCAGCGGGCTGGCGGAGCTGGCGCGGCGCTTCCGGGCGATGCCCCTTCCGGCCCGGGTGGACCACCACTAGGTGCTGCCCGTGGGAATGCCCGGGGCGAAGGTGCCGTCCCAATCTCGCCGCCGCTCGGAGAGGGATGCCGACTCTGTCTCCGCTGGCGCTTCGGCGATGACGGTGGGCCGGAAGGGCTGGCGGCTCACTGCCCTTTCTACCTCGGCGCTGGCCCTCTGTCTTGTGGCCTTCGCCCTGCGCGCCTATCGGCTGGATGGGCAGAGCCTGTGGGGAGATGAGGCGTACTCCGTCTGGCGGGCCGGCCTGCCCCTGGGCGAGCTGACACGGGAGGGTCTGCGGGAGGGCACGCTGCCGCCCCTGTACTACTATCTGCTCCACTTCTGGCTGGAGGTGGCCGGGCGCAGCGAGTATGCGGTGCGCTTCCTGTCGCTGGCCTTCGGCCTCCTCACGGTGCCCCTCCTGTATGTGCTGCTGCGAAAGCTGCTGCGCCCGCCCGGGCCCCTTTGCGGCGCGCTCGTAGCCGGGATGGCCCCCTTCCTGGTGTACTACTCGCAGGAGACCCGGATGTACGCCCAGGCCACGGCCTGGACCTTGCTGTCCACTTACCTTCTGCTGCGCGTCCTCAGCCGTGCCGAGGACGCCGGGATGGACGGCGGATATGAGCGGCGCGCAGGCTGGTCGTACGGGGCCGGCTGGCTGGCCTACGCCGTGGCGAGCGCCCTCGCCCTGCTATCTCACTACTACACCGGCTTCGTGCTGCTGGCCCAGGCCGCCTACTGCGGAGGCGTCTTCTGGCGGCGCCGGCGCGGCCTGGTCTGGTGGGCCGCCAGCCAGGCGCTGGTCCTGCTGCTGATCGCGCCCTGGCTGGCCTACGCGTGGCCGGCCCTCCTGCGCACGGCCGGCCTCGTGAGCCGTGCCTCCTTCCCCCTGGAGGCCATCGCTCAGCGGGTGGCCCTCGCCTTCAGCCTGGGCGTGTCGGTGAGCAAGGAGGAGGCGGCCTGGCTGGTGCCGCTGTTCCTGGCGCTGGCGGCCCTGGGCGCGGCCGCGCTGCCGATGAGACGGCGCAGCCTTCTGCCTCTGTATCTCGGCGTGCCCATCGTGGCTACCTACCTGGTGTCCTTCACGCCGATGCGTGACTGGCCGCGCTACTTCATAATGGCCAGCCCCGCCTACTACGGCTTGATCGGCAGTGGCCTGGGGGCGCTGTGGCGGCGGTACTGGGCGCTGGGCTTGCTGGCATCGCTGGGGATAGCCGGCGCCTCCGGGCTGTCGCTGGGCAGCTACTACTTCGACCCGAGCTATGCCCGGTTCGACTTCCGGTCGCAGGTGGCGCGCGTGGTGGCCTCGGGCGGTCCGAACGAAGGCATCGTGGTCAATGGCCGCCCGGAGATGGCGTTCTTCTACTATTTTCGAGGCGAGAAGCCCTTCACGATGGTCCCGCGGCCGGGGGTCGAAGGGACGCCGGAAATCGTGGCCGAGCTGAAGCAGTTCATTGCCGGCAAGGAGGGCCTATGGCTGGTGAAGTATATGCCGCCGGACTACGATCCGGGCAACGCCGTCGGGGGCTGGCTGGCCCGCCACGCCTATCGCCTGAGCCAGGTCTGGGTGGAGAACATCACTTTCACCCACTACTCGCTGCCGTCGGTCAATATGGAGCCCGGCAGCATCGCCTACCATACCGTGGACGCCAACTTCGATGAGCGTGTCTCCCTCGTCGGCTACGCCCTGGACCGCTCCTCGGCAGCGCCGGGGGAGATCCTCCATCTGGCATTGTACTGGCAGGCCCAGAAGGATATCGGTGATGACTACACCGTCTTCGTGCACCTCCTCGGCCCAGACGACCGTAAGGTAGCCCAAATGGACTCGCAGCCGGCCGGCGACACCCGTCCCACCCGCAACTGGACGCCGGGCGAAAGGGTCGTGGACCTGCGCGCGCAGCCGGTCGCGGCGGACGCGCCCCCCGGAGAGTACCGTCTCGTGGTGGGGCTGTATCGTCCGGCCAGCGGCGACCGGCTGCGGCTTGTGCGCGAAGGCCGGCCGCCGTCCACCCAGCTTCAACTGACGACGATCACCCTGCGTTAGCCGCGGGGCCACGCCTCGCGCCAGCCTGCCCTCGAAAGCGTCCTAAGCCTGGTCGGCGGGGCGCCGTCCTTTGGCTAGCAGGGGCATCCCTATGCTGGGGGCCAGTGATATTACGAGGGCGGCTATGCCGAGGGGAGGGTAGCCCAGCAGGCTCAACACTACCCCGCCGAGGGCCGAGCCCGCGGAGGTGCCCACGTTGTTGCTGGTGCCGTTCAGCCCGAGGACGGTGCCCCGCAGGTGAGCGGACGCCTGAGATATGATGCAGGTGTACACGGGCCGGTAGGCGTAATGGACGGCCCGATATGCTGCCGCCAGCCCTATGGACAGCCATAAGTTAGAGGTGAGGAACATCACAGCCAGCCCCAGGAGGCCGGTCGTCAGGGCCAGGAGGGCGCTACCGGCGTAGCGTGGAAAGCGATCGGCGAACGGTCCGCCGCCCAGAGCGCCCAGCAGGTTGCCGATGGCCAGTACCAGCAGGACCGGCGCCATGTCCGCGACGCTGAGGTGGTAGGTGAGCATTAAGAAGGCCGGCAGAAACGTATCGGCGGCGAAGAAGGACACCTGCACCAGCCCGTTCAGAAGCATCAGCCAGTTGGTATGCCGCTCCCTGACCACGGCTCCTATGTCGCCGAGCCACCCGGTGCTGCGGGGGACCCACGCGGGAGACTTCACCAGGAGCAGGTAGCCGACCACGACGGGTACGTAAAGCGCGCCTTCCACCAGGAAGGCCACCTTCCAGCCGAAGGTGCCCGCTACCCAGGTGACGGCCGGTATCCCGGCCAGGGCTCCCAGGGCCTCGCCGGCGAATAGCAGGCCGAGCGGGCGGCCGCGCTTCTCGAAAGGACATTGATCGCCGATAATGGCGATGGCCGTAGGGGCGCTGGCGGCGCCGCCAACGCCGGCCAGGAAGCGAAAGAAGAGCAGCGAGGGATAGTCCCAGGCCAGGGCGGTGAGGGCGCTGGACAGGCCGGCCAGCGCCAGACCGATCAGCAACAGGGGGCGCCGGCCGTAGCGATCGGAGAAGGGCCCCAGCAGAGGCGCGGCCAGCCCCCAGGGCAGGGTGATGGCCACGGTGATCTGCCCGATCATCGCCACGGAGGTGTGGAATTCCTGGGCCCACTGCACCAGGAGCGGGCCCTGCAGGTTGCTGTTGATGTACCGCAGGAAGTAGCTGGCGACCAACAGTCCCAGCGTCAGGCCGGAAAGGGCGGCCGCGGCACTCGTTCCAGCGCCCCTTGTTGCTCCATCCGTTTCTGGTTTCATGGCTGCGTGCGCCGCTGATACCTGCTGCTCGTGGGCAAATGCTGGCTTGGCTAACAAACAGGGGCAGCCACCGGCGGGCGACTGCCCCTAGCATTATAGTCGATAGCCTATCGATTTACCATTTGCGGCCGAGTGAGGAGCGAGAGCGGTCCCCGAAGCCGGGCCGGCCGGTGCCGGAAGGCCGGCGCTCGTGGGACCCGCCGAGCATAGTGTCCGGACGGGGTCGGCCTCGATGCTCCGGGCTGGGCCGTCGCGGGCCTCCCTCGATGGGACGAGGGGCCTGGCCGGGCATCAGCACCCGATGGGACAGGTTGATGCGGCCCTGCGAGTCTATCTCGATGACCTTGACCTCTATCTCATCCCCGATCTTGACCACATCCTCTACCTTGTCTACATGATGGTCGGTGAGCTCGCCGATCCGGACCAGCCCTTCCTTGCCGGGCAGGATCTCGACGAAGGCGCCGAAGTTGGTGATGCGGGCCACCTTGCCCTTGTAAGTCGCGCCCACCTCGACCTCTTTGGTCAGGCCCTCGACCATAGAGAGGGCAGCGGCGGCGCCGGCCGGGTCGGTACACGAGATGAACACCGTCCCATCTTCTTCGACGTCGATCTTGGCGCCGGTGCTCTCCTGGATGCCGCGGATGTTCTTTCCGCCCGGGCCGATGAGAGCGCCTATCTTGTCGACCGGTATCGATGTGCGCAGTATGCGCGGCGCGTACGGCGAGAGCTCCGGCCGGACCTCGGCGATGGTGGCCATCATCCGCTCCAGAATGAAGAGCCGGGCCTGCCGGGCCTGGGCCATCGCCCGCTCCATAATCTCGGGGGAGATGCCCTTGACCTTGATATCCATCTGCAGGGCGGTGATGCCCTCGGTGGTCCCGGCTACCTTGAAGTCCATATCGCCGACGTGGTCCTCCACGCCCTGGATGTCGGTCAGGATGGCATAGCCGCCCTTGCCGTCGGTGATCAGCCCCATCGCGGCACCCGCTACCGGCGCCTTGATGGGCACACCCGCGTCCATCAATGAGAGGGTGCTGCCGCAGACGCTGCCCATGGAGGTCGAGCCGTTGGAGCTGAGGACTTCGGACACCAGGCGGATGGTGTAGGGGAACTCGTCGACATCGGGAATGACCGTGCTGATGGCCCGCTCGGCCAGTGCGCCGTGGCCGATCTCTCGCCGGCCTGGCGAGCCGATGCGCCGGACCTCGCCCACGCTGAAGGGCGGGAAGTTGTAGTGGTGCATAAAGCGCTTGGTCTCCTCGACGCCCAGTCCGTCGATGATCTGCTTCTCGCCGATGGAGCCCAGGGTGGCGATGGTCAGCACCTGGGTCTGGCCGCGGGTGAAGAGGCCCGAGCCGTGGGTCCGCGGGAGCACGCCAACGTCGCAGGTGATGGGCCGCACTTCGGTCAGCGCCCGCCCGTCGGGGCGACGTCCATCCTCCAGGATTCCCCGGCGGACCGTCTCTCGCTCCAGGTTGTCCAGTGCGGCAGCGATGTCTTTCTCGCCGAATTGCTCGCCCAGCTCGGCGACCAGCTCGCGCTTCAACTGGGTGAGCTCGTTCTCCCGCTCGCCCTTCTCGGGATGGTAGACGGCCGGGCCGATGCGGTCGGCAGCGGCGGCATTGACGGCTTCCTGCACATCCTCGCTGGGGACCGGCGGGGTGAAGGCTATCTTCGGCTTGCCCACTGCCTCGCGAAGGCGTCCTTGCATCGCGATGATCTGCTGGCTCACCTCGTGTCCGAGGCGGATAGCCTGTATCACCGTGTCCTCAGGCACTTCGACGGCACCCGCCTCCACCATCACCACGGCGTCGGCGGTGCCGGCGACCACCAGCTCCAGCTCGCTCTCGGGCAACTGAGAGACGGTGGGATTGATCACCAGCTCCCCATCCATATAGCCGACCTTGACGGCGGCCACAGGGCCTTCAAAGGGAATGTCGGAGATGGTGAGGGCGGCGGAGGCGCCGATAATGGAGAGGATGTCGGGCTCGTTTTCCTGGTCGGCAGACAGGGCCGTGACGATGATCTGCACATCATTGCGCCAGCCTTTGGGGAAGAGGGGACGCAGGGGCCGGTCGGTCAGGCGGGAGATGAGGATGGCGCCCTCGGAGGGGCGGCCTTCCCGGCGAAAGAAGCTGCCCGGAATCTTGCCGGCAGCGTACAGGCGTTCCTCGTAGTCGACGGTAAGGGGAAAGAAGTCGATGTCGGGGCGAGGCTCCTTGCTCGCAGTGGCGGTGGCCAGGACCAATGTGTCACCATACTGCACGATGACGGAGCCGTTGGCTTGCTGGGCCAGCTTGCCGGTCTCGATGGACAGCTTGCGGCCACCAATGGTGATTTCGTCCCTATAGTAGGGCATAGGTAACTCCTCCACAGATCTCTAAACTAGGAGGACCACTTAGTTACCAAGGGGGTTCGGGGGGATGATGACTATTCCTTGCCATCCTCTGTTTGCTGTGGACAGCCGCTACTTCCGGAGACCCAACTTCCCAATGATAGCTCGGTACCTGTCGGTGTTCTTCCGGGTCAAGTAGTTGAGCAGTCGCCGGCGCTGTCCGATCAGCATCAGCAGGCCCCGGCGGGAATGGTGGTCGTGGCGATGCACCTTCAAGTGCTCGGTGAGCTGGGTAATGCGCTCAGTGATCAGTGCTATCTGCACCTCTGGCGAGCCCGTATCAGATTCATGGGCCTGATGCTGTTGGATTAGTTCGGCCTTCTTCTCTTTCGCCAGCGACATTGAGTGCCTACTCCTCCGCTACCTGCCTTGCCACCAAGCTCGCAGTTCTTGGTCTTTTTGTAGCTCTCTTCGTACCTTTTTTGTAGTCGCCAAATTATAACACGTGTTGGGCAGCCTTGCAAACTCGGGCCAGCCGGCCGGATGGCCGTCGTGCACGGGCTGCAGCAAACCGAGCATTGTTGCCGCCTCACGGTAGCTGATGTACAATTCGAGATAGCATTGCTCAACACAGTGTGGGCGCGTCGCGCGCCGGTATGGGACCTCATCTACAGCAGGCGAGTGAGTTAGCTTGGACGGCGTTAAGCACCAAAGTAAGCACCAAAGGAGGTAGCGTAATGAACGGATTCGCCGGCAAAATCCTCAGGGTTAACCTCACCGAACGCTCCATTCGGGAGGAGCCTCTGGATGCCGAAGTCACCCGCCAGTTCATCGGCGGCCGGGGCCTGGGAGCGAGGATCCTCTTCGACGAGCTCGAGGCGGGCGTCGACCCGCTTGGCCCCGAAAATAAGCTGATTTTCCTGACCGGCCCCGCTTCCGGCACGATGCTTCCCGGCCAGACCCGCTTCATTGTGGTGGGCAAATCGCCCCTCACCGGCTATTTCGGCGAGGCAAATTGCAGCGGCTCCTTCGGATCGGAGCTGAAGCGGGCCGGCTACGATGCCTGCATCGTGGAAGGCAAGGCCTCTACGCCGGTGTACCTGTGGATAAAGGACGGCGCGGTCGAGCTCCGCGACGCCGGCAAGCTGTGGGGAATGGCCACCGGCCCCACCGATGACGCCCTCAAGGCGGAGGTCGGCGATCCCAACGCCTGGGTCGCCTGCATCGGCCCCGCCGGCGAGAAGCTGGTCAAGTTCGCCTGCATCATCAGTGACAAGCATCGGGCAGCCGGGCGGACCGGGCTCGGCGCGGTGATGGGCTCCAAGAACCTGAAGGCCGTGGTGGCCCGCGGCACCAGGCCGGCGCAGGTGGCCAATCCCGATAGGCTGCGCGGCGTGGTCCGCTTCCTGCTCGATCAGGCCAAGAACAACCCCGGCCAGCAAAACTTGGGCAAATACGGCACCAGCGGTGGCATACCCACCCTCAACGCTCAGGGCATCCTGCCCACCAAGAACTTCCAAGCGGGCGACTTTGCCGGCTTCAGCAAGATCTCCGGCGAGCATATGGCTAACACGATCCTGACCGGCACGATCCACTGCCAGGGTTGCCCCGTGCCGCACGACCGCCTGGTCGATATGAAGGACAGCCCCTACGGTCCCATCGACGGCCAGTACGGCGGGGCCGAGTACGAGACCATCGCCGCCTTCGGCTCCCTGCTTCTCATCGACGATCTGGTCCCCATCAACAAGGCCAATGAGATATGCAACGCCTATGGCGTGGACACCATATCTGCCGGCACCATTATGGCGTGGGCAATGGAGTGCTTCGACCGTGGCATCATCACCGAGAAGGACACCGATGGCATCGCCCTGAAGTGGGGGGACGCCCGGGCAATGCTGGCAATGCTGGAGAAGACCTGCCGGCGCCGATAGGGAGGCCAGCCACGACACGGGCTTCGAGGCCGACAACGCCGTCCCCGAGATCGGCATCACCAAGGGGATGAGCCGCTTCGCCGTGGAGGGCAAAGGCGAGGTCTGGAAGAAAGCCTCCGATGTACGGGCGCTCCTCAACGACAGCAGCATCTGCGTCATGATCCTAGAGCCCTGCTTCGGCCGCGGCACGATGAGCACCCTGGTCGAGGTGCTGTCCGCCATAACGGGCCGGCAGTTGACGGTGGACGACCTGATGGAGATCGGCGCGCGCTCGAACGCGATGGCCCGGGCCTTCAACTGCCGCGAGGGGCTGACGCGAGCCGAAGACGTGCTGCCCAGGCGGTTCGGAGAGGAATTCGCGTCGGGCGGCTCGGCCGGTCAGGCCATCGGCGCGGCGGATATGGACAGGATGCTGGACGAGTTCTACGCCGCCGCCGGCTGGTCGCCGGATGGTGTGCCGACGCGGGCCACCCTCACCAGGCTGGGCCTGGCGCCGGTGGCCGACCGACTGGAAGGGCTGGCGAAGCCGGCCGCGCCGACCAGTTGACGCGATAGGAATAGCGGCGAGAGGCTGAGGGATGAACTGGCCCTCACCCCAGCCTCGCCACGGCGAGTCGCCTATGGCGACCTCTCCCAAAGGGAGAGGGAGCGGCCGCCACACACCCTTCTCCCTTTGGGAGAAGGGAGGGGATGAGGGCGGGATGGCCCCTCACCCCAGCAGTCTCCCAGAGGGAGTTGCCTGGGAGAGGGTACCCTCGGAGTGAGGGGCAGTGGCGGGCCTCTCGTTCGCCCAGCCACGGCCGGGGGTAGGAGGCTATGCGGGTAGAAGTGGCCCTGTTCGGGCCGGCGAGGGATGCCGCGGGACAGGACCGCCTGACACTTGAGCTGGACGAGGGCGCGGACATCCGGGCGCTGCTCGCTCTCCTCATCGCGCAGCACGGCGATGCCTTTCGGCGCTCGCTGCTGCAGGAGGATGGGACCCTCTGGCCGACGATGGCCATACTGGCAAATGGCAGGAATGTCTCTCTGGACAGAGGCCTCGCTACCACGGTGCACGATGGCGATGAAGTAGCTATCATGCCGGTGATCAGCGGCGGCCGCTCGACGGCAGGATAGCCCATCAATAACGACATCGATAGCGATATCGGTGGAAGGAAGAGGATAAATGCGAATCGGCAAGTTCCAGGTAAAGAACATCTACTTCATCACGGTCGAGACAGGCGAAGACTTACTGGCCACGATGCAGAAATCGGTCGACCAGGTGGGCATCAAGCAGGGTGTGGTGTTGTGCGGCATCGGCGTCCAGGAGGATGCCAACCTGTACGAGGTCATCAGCAAAGACTATCCGGCGGCCAAGCACTATGAGAAGCTGGAGGGAGTTGTCGAGCTGGTCGCCATTCAAGGCAACGTCGTCGAGGGCGCGATCCATATGCACGCTGTCGTCTCCACCGACAAGGGAGTCTGGGCCGGCCACGTGGAGCCGGGCAACAAGTCCCTCATCACCCTGCAGGTGATGCTGGCCGAGATAGAGGGCGACCGCATCGTGCGCAAGCCGAATCCCTCCGGCGGCCCGATCATCATAGATTTCGAGCGGTAATAGAGCGGTCGACTCTGGCGCTGATGGGAGAATGTGTGCGCAAGCCGATTTTGTGTTACACTGTATGTCGCCTAGCGCTCGCCACCGGGGAAATTCAGGAGTAAATAGTATGCGGGTCCGGGCCAGATTTTTCGGCGACCTCAAGAAGTTCGCGCCGCACGATGAAGACGTGGTTGAGGTCGATCTGCCGGAAGGGTCCACGGTATCCAAGCTCGTCGACGCGGCGCACGTCGAGCGCGGCGAGCTCTGGCGGGCCAGTATAAAGAACCAACTGGTCGAGCTCGACCAGGTACTGCAGGAAGGCGACGAGGTCTTTCTCTTCCCACCCATCGGCGGCGGCCAGTCGAGATAGCCAGGCCTCGAGCATTGCCTGCGTGTCGTTCTACCGGGCAGTAGGGCTGTTAGCTATGACCGAAGCATTTATCAGATGACCAGTCCAGTCAACTAATCAGCAAGAAATCGATGAGGAGGGTAATGTGCCAAACGGTTACTGGGGCAAAATCCTCAGGGTAAATCTCTCCACCGGCGACATAAAGGTGGAGGAGAACGACGAGACGTTCTACCGGCGCTATATGGGCGGCATGGCGATGGTCTCCTACTACATGGTGAAGGAGCTGGAGCCAGAGATAGACCCACTGGGGCCGGAGAACAAGCTGTTCATTTTCCCGGGCGTGGCTACCGGCGTGCCATTCTCCGGCAGCGGCCGGCACTGCGTCGGCGCCAAGTCGCCTCTCACTATGGCGTATGGCAAGGCTGAGGGCGGGGGACACGTGGGCGCGGAACTCAAGCACGCCGGCTTCGACGGCATCATTGTCGAGGGCGAGGCCGAGAAGCCGGTCTACCTGTGGATCCACGATGGAGAGTGCGAGATCCGCGACGCCGGCAAGCTCTGGGGCCTTCCCGTGAAGGAGACCCAGGACGCTATGCGGGCGGAGCTGGGCGACAAGCTGATCCGCACCTCGCTCATCGGGCCGGGCGGGGAGAAGATGGTGCGCTTCGCCTGCATCATCAACGATCTGAAGGATGCCCACGGCCGCACCGGCATGGGCGCCGTGATGGGCTCCAAGAACTTGAAGGGCCTGGCCGTGCGGGGGCGTATGCAGGTCCCCGTCGCCGACCCCGACAAGATGAAGGAAATCGCCAGGTGGGCGGCCACCGACGGCGTCAAGCTGGCCCAAGGGCTCCACGACTGGGGCACGGGCGCGGCGATGGTGGGCGGCGAGCAGACCGGCAACCTGCCCGTCTGCAACTTCCGGGGCGATTGGTTCCCCAAGGCCAACGATATCGACGCCAAGACGCTGGGCCAGAGCCCTCTGCGCCTGGGGATGGATGCTTGCTACGCCTGCGCGGTGCGCTGCAAGAAGCAGGTCAAGGCCGAGGGCAAGTTCTTCTCGGACCCGGACTACGGCGGACCGGAGTACGAGACCCTGGCCTCCTGCGGCTCCAACCTCGGCATCACCACGCTGGAGCCAATCGCGATGGCCCACCATCTCTGCCACGTCCATTCGCTGGACACCATCTCTGCCGGCGCCGTGGTGGCCTTTGCCATGGACTGTTTCGAGCATGGCGTCCTGACCCTCAAGGATACCGGCGGACTGGACCTGCACTTCGGCAACGCGGAGTCGGCCGTCAAGCTCATCGATATGATCGGCAAGCGTGAAGGCATCGGCGACCTGCTGGCCGAGGGCAGCCGCATCGCCGCCCAGCGCATCGGCAAGGGAGCGGAGCGGTTCGCCGTCCAGGAGAAGGGCGTGGAGACCGGCATGCACGAGCCGCGCCTGAAGCGGGCCTTGGGCGTCGGATATGCCGTTGCCCCTCACGGCGGCGACCACGGCTTCGGCCCCCACGATCCTATGTTCGAGGGCCCCAGCCGGGCATTCGACGAAGCCAAGGCCCTCGGTCTTCTGGAGCCGATGCCATCCAGCGAGATGAGCGATCGCAAGGTGGCCCTGGCCGCCTCGCTGCATCCCTGGGTGGCCTTCCGCGACTCGGCGGTGATCTGCTCGTTCGTCCCCTTCGGGTATGGGCAGTACGTCGATATTATCAACGCCGTCACCGGCTGGAATACCACGGCCATCGAGCTGGCGCGGGTCGGCGAGCGGGCCCTGAACCTGGCCCGGGTGTTCAACGTGCGCGAAGGGCTGACTCGTGCCGATGACACACTGGCGCCGCGCTACTTCGAGCCGATGGTGGACGGCGCGCTGAAGGGCGTGGCCTACAAGCGGGATGAGCTGGAAGAGGCCAAGACGACCTACTACACGCTGGCCGGCTGGGACCCGCAGACGGGCGTGCCCACCCGGGCCAAGCTGGCCGAGCTGGGCATTTCCTGGGCAGCGGAGGAGATAGCCAGGGTGCCTGCCACCCCTGTCCGTTAGAGCGGACGGCTCGTCGGCCGGGCGCAGAATGATTGCGTTGGGCTCTCGTCTTCGGGCGTAGAGCCCAACGCCGCGTTGGGAGGCGAGTATGAAAGGAACCGGACCCCAAATGCCGGAAGAAGCAGCATTCGACGACGAGCAGGGCACGCCCGGGCTGGTGGCCGCCATTCGCCAGGAGATAGCGGCGGCGGGCGGGCGCATCACCTTCGCCCGGTTCATGGGGCTGGCCCTGTACCACCCCGAACACGGCTACTACCGGCGGCCGGCGCGCGACTACCAGACCAGCCCGGAGCTGCACCCCCTCTTCGGCCTGCTGGTCGGCTGCCAACTGGCGCAGATGTGGGAGGTTCTAGGCCGGCCCGTCCCGTTCCAGGTGGTGGAGATGGGCGCCGGCCGCGGTCACCTGGCGCGCTCCGTCCTCGCCTACTTCCACCAGGAAGCGCCTGCCGCCGATCTGCACTACATAGCCGTCGACATCGGGCCGCGCCCCGCCGGCCTGCCCGAGGAGGTAGAGTGGAGGGAAGTCTCTCTGGGCCAGTGGCCGCCGTCCAGCATCACCGGATGTCTGGTGTCCAATGAGCTGGTGGATGCCTTCGCGGTACATCGCGTGGTGATGAAGGACGGCGCGCTGCAGGAGGTGTACGTGGTCGATGCGGGGGCTGATGCAGGCCCAGAGCGACCCTCACCCTGGCCCTCTCCCAGAGGGAGAGGGGACGCTGATCCCCCTTCTCCCAGAGGGAGAAGGGATGGGAATGAGGGCCAAGCCAGAGGGAGAGAGCCAGGGGACGAAGACAATAGCAGACCCTCACCCCCTTCCCCTCTCCCTCGCAGGGAGAGGGGGGAAGGCCTGAGGCCGGACCGTGAGACAGGTCCCCCCTCTCCGTTTACGGAGAGGTCGCCACGGCGAGTCGCCTCTGGCGAGGGGCCAGAGGGTGAGGTCGCGGGTGCCCCTCACCCCAACCCTCTCCCAGAGGTCGCCAGAGGCGACTCGCCGTGGCGAGGAGAGGGAGCAAGTCCGGCGTCCGAGCCCGCGCAGAGGGGGTCAAGGGACGAGGTCCCTCCCTTCCGCGAGGTGCTCGGGCCGCCCTCGACGCCGGCGCTGGCGGAGCACTTCGCCTGGCTGGGCATCGACCTGCCGGAGGGACATCGGGCCGAGGTGAACCTGCAGGCCCGGCGCTGGATGGGGGAGGTGGCCCGCGTCCTGGCCCGCGGCTTCGTCGTCACCGTCGACTACGGCTACCCGGCCGAGGAGCTATACAGCCGCGCGCAGGGCACCCTGCTGTGCTATCACCAGCAGCAGTTCAACGACGATCCGTACCGCTGGGTGGGCCAGCAGGATATCACCGCCCACGTGGATTTCTCCGCCCTGGCCGACGCCGGACGAGAGGCCGGGCTGCATTTCAGCGGCCTGGTGAGCCAGTCCGAGTTCCTGCGCAACCTGGGCTTGGATGGGTACCAGCGCTCCCTGGAGCAGGCGCGCGCCGGCGGCCGCATCACGCCGGCCCATCTCTACGACCAGCGGTCTGCCCTGCGAGAGCTCGTCGACCGGCGCGGGCTGGGCGCCTTCAAGGTGCTCCTTCAGCACAGAGGCGTCGTGGAGCCATGCCTGGACGGCGTCGACCCCACCAACCGGCGCAAGCGTCTGCTCTGGAGCCGGCCGCCATCCTGGCCGTGGCAGGCAGGGACAGTTGGGTCAGGGTAAGCTGCGTATCTACGGCATTGACCTGAACTGGGCCGACGGCGGAGCACGCGGCGCGCTGGCCGTCGCCACGGAGGACGGGCTGGAGGCGCTGCATGGCCGCCTGACGGACCCTGCCCTGCTCGACCTCATCGCCGGCGATGCCCCGGCCCTGGTCCTGCTTGACATCCCCATCGACGGCTGCACCAAGCTGGCCGGCGCACATTTTCGCCCGGTGGACCGGGCCCTGTCCCACACCGGGCTGTGGCCGCTGCCCGTCTCGGTGGCGGGAAGGCGCGGTGAATGCCTGCGGCAGAAGGTGCTCGCTGTAGCGCCGCAGGCCCGCGTATTCGAGGTCTACCCGTTCGCCGTCTACAAGTTCCTGAGCTACCTCGTCCGAAAAGGGCGGGCCGACGCCCTCGCCGCTCCCGACCGCCGCTCGCTGCTGGGCCCCGACTTCCGGCGCTACGTGCCGCCCAAGTACAAGCGAGGATGCCGGGCGGAGAAGATGCGGGCGGCGCTACAGGACCCGTGCGGGCTGCGGTCCGTCCTCGCGCTGGCGCTGGGGGAAGCCCCGCCCGAGGCGGACCCGGTGAAGGGCTGGGATGTCCTCACCGACCAGTACGACGCCTGCCTGGCCGCCGTGCCCGGCCTGCTGCTGGCGCGGGGCAGCCCCTATGTCTGTCTGGCGGGGACACCCGACGCCGGGCTAATCCTGCTCCTGGCCGACGACTGGCTGCGGGAGGCGCTGGGCCGCTGGGTGCCGGTTACTCCGATTGGTTTAGACGATGTCGCTCTTTGATGGGCTTGCCTCCCGCTACGACGCCTGGTTTGAGACGCCGCTCGGCC
>JAMCWG010000001.1 GCA_023475235.1 Chloroflexota bacterium | reverse complement strand
TCGTCCGATCTCGATGGTGCGCTCTGTAGGGTAGCCCCAGCCGGGCGGGCATGGACAGAGGACGTGAATATAGGTCGGCCCGTCGATGGTCGCCGCCCGTTGCACCTTCTCGATATAGTCCTGGGGGTAGGAGACACAGGCGGTGGCGGCGTACGGGATGTCGTGGGCGGCCACGATGCGCATCATATCCTTCTTTGGCTTGTCCTCGAAATGGCGGCCCGGCGTAGTGGCGGTGGTGGCGCCATAGGGCGTCGCCCCGCTCCGCTGCACCCCGGTGTTCATGTACGCCTCGTTGTCATAGCAGATGTAGATGAACTTGCGCCCGCCCTCCAGGGCACAGGAAAGTGATTGCAGGCCAATGTCGACCGTGCCACCATCCCCGGCGAAGCCCACTACGGTGACGTCGGACTTGCCCTGCCGCTTCAGCGCCGCGCTCATGCCGGAGATGGCCGCACCGGTAGCGGCGAAGGCCATCACCAGCATCGGCACCCGGAAAGGCGTCTGCGGGAAATAGCAGGAGACAGTGCTGATGCAGGCGGCCGGTACCACGAAGATGGCACGCGGGCCAAGCGCCTTCAAGGCGAGGCGGACGGCCAGGGTGGACCCGCAGCCGGAGCAGCCCAGCGAGCCCTGGTATAGCTCTTCCCGCGGTATCTCAGTCAGCCTCATATTCCCACGAACTCACCTTCAGCTTCGCTGGCCTCGCCAGCCGCGGCCCGGTCGATCATCTCCTGCAGCATTTCGGGTGGCATATCTGACCCGCCCAGCCCGGCGATGAAGCCGCGCACGGCGGGGGGATGCGGCAGCCCGTACAATGCCGCCTTTACGTCGGTGCATAGAGCGCCCTCGTAGCCGAAGGAGCAGTCCCTGTCGACTACAGCCACCGCCCGCAGACCACGCAGCGCGGCGCGCACCTCCTCGTGCGGGAATGGACGGTAGGCCCGCACCTTGACCAGGCCCACGGCCCGGCCGGCCGCACGCATTTCGTCCACCACATCGCGAGCCGTGCCGATGACGCCGCCCATTGCCAGCAGCGCCACCTCGGCGCCCTCCATCCGATATGGCTCGATCAGTCCGCCGTAGCTTCGGCCGAACGCCGCGGCGAAGGCTGCGTCCGCCTCGCCAATCACGGCGCGGGCGCTCTGCATTGCCCGCTGCTGCTCAGCCCGCCAGCGGGCATATTGCTGGCCGAAGGCCCCCATTCCCTGCGTGGCCGGGCGCTCTACATCCAGCTTGAACGGCAGGTCCAGGGGCGGCAGGAAGGCGTCCACCGCCGCCTGGTCGGGCACCTCCACCACTTCCTCGGTATGTGATAAAAGAAATCCGTCGACGCAGATCATCACGGGAGTCAGCACCCGGTCGTCTTCAGCGAGGCGGTAGGCCTGCAAGGTGGTATCGAGCGCCTCCTGGGCGGTCTCCAGGTACAGTTGTATCCAGCCGGTGTCCCGCTGCTGAATGCTGTCCTGCTGGTCGCCCCAGATGCTCCAGGGCAGCGCCACGGAGCGGTTGACGGCAGCCAGGACCAGGGGATAGCGCCCGCCGCTGACGTAGGCCAGCATCTCGTGCATAAACTCGAGGCCCTGGGATGAGGTGGCGGTGAAGGCGCGGCTGCCCACGGCGCAGGCTCCCAGGCAGGCGGCCAGGGCGGAGTGCTCCGACTCGACCTTTATGTACTCGGCGTCCATGGCGCCCTCGGCCAGGAACGAGGCGATCTTCTCGACGATGCTGGTCTGCGGTGTTATCGGATAGGCGGCGACCACGGACGCACGGGCCAGGCGAACGCCATAGGCGATGGCGGCATTGGCGTGCAGGAACTTCCGCTCACTCATCGCTCTGCTCCCTGACAACCTCCACCATTGTGATGACGTTGATCGGGCACTCGTGAGCGCAGATGCCGCAGCCCTTGCAGTAGTCGTAGTCCACTACCAGCCGCTGGCCGGCCTGTCGTATGGCGCCATCGGGACAGTAGACCCAGCACAAGAGGCACCGTGTGCACTTGTCGCCGATTACCGGCTGGGCCTGACACCAGCCCTGGAATTTGGTCGGCAGGTTGCCACCGACGGTGACCGGGTATGGCTTGGCTATGTCAGGCATGGGCGATCACCTGCTCATAAGCGGCTCTGGCCGCCGCCTGGTTTCGGCTTGCCAGAGAGGGAGACATCACTTCGGCGATGGCCTGCTCGATCGCCGGCAGGCTTACGACACCGGTAGCTGCCGCCAGCGCGCCGAGCATCGCGGTGTTAGTGATGGGTACGCCGAGAGCCTGATGGGCGATAGTCGTGGCATCGGCGATGCAGAGGCGTGGCCGGGCGGGGAGGCCCAATTCGGCAGGCTGTCGGCGGGAGTTGACCACGAGCCATCCGCCTTCCACCAGGCCTCCGGTCACCGGCACGCTGGCGAAGAGGGAATCATCCAGAACGACCACGATCGTGGGTGCATAGATCTGGCTTCGACGGCGCACCGGAGCATCGGCGATGCGGGTGAAAGCGGTGACCGGAGCGCCGCGGCGCTCCGCGCCGAAGGAGGGAAACGAAAGGGCGTGCCTGCCCTCATAGAGGGCTGCTGCCGTTCCCAGGATAGTGGCGGCGAGCACCACTCCTTGTCCGCCGCGCCCGTGAAAGCGTATCTCCTCCACCGTGCTCATAGGGGAAGTATGGCAAGCGAGATGGGGGGTGTCAAGTATGCTAAACACAGTCATGCCGCCGTAGCTCCCCCAGGTGGATGACCCAAAGGGCCCTACAACCCTCCGCATACTCATGAGAATAGCCGAGGATCCGGACCACGTAGCAAGACGGTGACAAGGATTAGGACCGCTGGAGGAGCCACGGCGGCACGACCGAAACCGTGGCATCTATAGGTATTAAGATATGCTTTCTAGACGGGCCCTCTGAGCGAAACCTTCGCTAGTCGTTCCGACTTAGGCAACAGGCCAGGCGCTGCGATATGCGGGTGCATCGGGGATCCTGCCCGCCCCAGCCCGGACGCGGCGTATTCTACAACATTTCACGAGTGGCTGCAAGGTAATCGCGGCCACCCAAATCAGTGAGTAACCAGGTGTTGTCTTAGGGACAGGCAGTAGTAAAGGTCTCCAGTCGACTCCGAGGAGCGTTTAGGCGGGGAAAGCTATCTC
>JAMCWG010000113.1 GCA_023475235.1 Chloroflexota bacterium | reverse complement strand
AGTCCAGGTCAACAGGAACGCGGCGACCAAGCCCAGGGCGGAGGCCAGGCCAGTCGCTACCAGTAGCTGGTTAGTAATGGAACCCACCGCGGCGCTCAGCCGAGACTCAGAGAGGCCGACGCGTGCGGTTCCGGCCCGACCGCCGAGGATGGGAGCCGCCACATCCCATACCCACCCTTCCTCAGTCCATAGCAACTGTAATCGAGACCGCTCATCGCTCGATGCCGAATTCGCCTCACGAAGGCCGCGCGGGAAGCCGTTGTCGAACGAATGCGCCGCCACCTGGCCTCGTTCGTCCAAAACGAAGGCGTAGCGAAGGTCTTCGTTGTTATTTACGGTGTCATAGACCAGGGTATGGAGGGCATAGATGTTGTTGGTGAGCAGGAGATCCGTGCTCCGTGCTCCGAGATCTGCGGCGATGGAAACGCCGCGCATCTCCAGTTGCTCGCGCAGGGATACCTCCAGGGTGTGCCGGACGTAGAGCGTCACGCCGCCCCCGAACAGCAGGACCAGGCCTACGATGATGCCCATGATCTTGGTACGGACACCAACCGCCGTGGCCATACCTAGAAGCCGTTGTGCCAAGGCCCTCACGCTCATTTCTTCGCTGCCGTCGCCCCTTTCCTGACCGAATCGTAGGCCGCATCATCTATTGGAACAAACTTATCGATCATCAGGTCACTGAGGATGTGCCGTCCCTCCTCATCCTGATGCATATCGAGGAGGACTTCTCTCAACTTGGTCTTCAGGTCTCGGTCGATAGCCGGCCCTACTACAACAGGGGGTATTCCATAGGGAGATGAACGGTACACGATCCGCAACCGATCGACCGTAGCTGGCTCACGTCGCAGGAAGTGCTCGTATACCAGGCTATCTATGGCCGCTCCATCGACTAACCCGTAGACTACAGCGTTAATGGAATTATCGTGGCTATACGTGAAGATAGTTCGCCCAAAGAAGTTCCCCGGCTGCTCGCCCGCCGCGGACAAGGCCTCGACCGGAGCGAAATAGCCGGAATTGGAAAGGGGATCGACGTAGGCGAAGACTTTGCCGCGCAGATCCGCCAAGCTTTGAAACGGACTGTCCTTCTGAACGACGATGTACGAGTAGTACACGGTCTCGCCATTCACCTGGGGAGCAGCGAGGAGCTCCATGCCGAATTCGCGCCGGCCTTCAACGTAGGCGCCGCTGCACACTAACGCTACATCGACCATCCCGCGCCTGACCAATTCATTGGTCTCGCCATAGGAACTCCGTTGTACCATTTCGGCCGGGCGTCCCATCTTTCGTCCTAAGTAGTCGACCAGACCGGAATAGCTCGCGACAGTGCTCTTGGGGGAAATGACCGAGGCCACTGCCACCCGGAGGGGTGAACCGTTCAGTGCGGATGGAGGTGCTGCCTCCTCTACATCGGCGAGACGAATGGACTTGTAGGCAACTGAAGGTCCACAGCCACCGAGAAGGAGAAGAATGACGCTAATCACGCCGCCAATCATCGCCAGCCGAGAAAGACCCGCTCCCACCGACCTCCCCTCTTGATGTCACGTATAGTAGCTAGATTATATCACCGTCCGTGACCTCAAACATCGGGCCAAGTGGTTGATTCTAGGGTCATGTCAAAGTCCGCTGATCCGGCTGCTCGTGGGGTTTACCTCACCCCCTGGCCCCCTCTCCGCGCGCGGAGAGGTCGCCAAAGGCGACTCGCCGTGGCGAGGGGTGGTCGAAGGCCGGAGGTGAGGTCAACTGCCGCTGGCAAGGCAACCGAAGCGCCGTCTGATTCGTGGCTGGCGACTTTGAAAAGTTTCCATGTCCCTTCGGGACGCCACCGCGGATGAAAATGCTTCGCTATTTTAAGAGCAGGCCCTAGGTTGATTCGGAGCGGTATCTGCCTGCACAAGTTGAAGTATGGCGGGTCTTCCGATACCTTGATATCGTACCGCCTGGCCAGCGCGTTCATCTTGCGGAACAGGCCCATTTTCACTCAGGAGACAGGGCGCCGATTTCAGCGGTATTTGCCCGAAGCCGTGATCGTCACACGGGCGAGAATGCCACCAAGTCCTCGCGTACCATCGCCAGTGCTTTGTCCAACTCGGCGTGATCGTAATTGTCGAGCGGCGCCGTGGGTCGACGGCATACCGTCGTCTTCAGCACACCTCTGCGGCGCAGCACCTCTTTGGGCACCCCCAGGCCCAGCAGGCTCCACATATTCTGCACTGGCAATTGCCGCAGCCAGATTGCACGCGCCTCCTCTTCTTTGCCCTGGGACAGCAGATTGAAGACCTTCACCTGAGCATCGACCAGGTGGCAGGCCGACATCAGCCCGCAGGAGCCACGTTGAAGCTCGTCGATCAGGTAGCGGCCTCCGGTCCCGCCGAAGACGCCACTGAGCCGGTTGCCGGCCACCTTGAGCAGGGCGGTGATACGGTGGGTGCACGGGGTAGTCTCTTCTTTGACGTACCGGACGGCCGGCACTTTCTCCGCCAGGCGGACGATGTCCTCGGGGCTCAGGGGTGCGCCCACGGACTCGGCGGAGCCCCCCACATTCTGTATCACCACCGGCAGCCCGCCGGCCGCCTCGGCAATGCGGGTGTAGTATTGCTCGACCATAGTCGGTCCCAGTCGGACCACGTACGGCGGCATAGCAATCACACCGTTCGCCCCTGTCTCCTTAGCGTGACGGGCCAGTGCTGCAGCAGTAATAGCATTGGATGCAGCCACGCCGATGACCACCGGCACCCGGCCCTTGGCCTGGGAGACGACCACTTCAGCCAGACGGCGCCGCTCCTCGTCGGCAAGCAGCGCGAACTCGCTGGTGTTCACCGGGGTGACGATCCCGTGGCAGCCCGCGGCGATGACGAAGTCAACTTCTCGGGCAAGGCTCTCTTCGTCGAGGGCCCCGTTCTCGTCAAATGGCGTCAACAGAATTGTGAATATGCCTCGCCAGGCCTCAGACATAGCGTTCCTCCTCATATCGCATGATGTATCGATTAGTCAATAGTATCTCATGTCCCCTAAGCGTTCACGACCTCCACGGTCACCTTCTTGGCCTCATTGAAGTCGATCTCGAAGCCCAGGCCTGGCTTCTTGGGCCCGTGCACGTACCCGTCCTTGTCCACCTGGACCGGGTCGAGATACACCCCGGGATAGGGAATCTCGTGTTGATAGCCCTCGGGGATAGTCTTCTCGTAGAAGCCGCCATTAGTAATAGTAATGGCGAGCAGCACGTGCAGGCTGGCCGTGCCCCCGCTGTAGTCGTGAGGCTCGAAGCCCAGGTGGTGCACTTCGGCCAGGTGGGCCAGCTTCAGCAGCTCGGTGATGCCCGTGTTCAGCGGCCCGGCCACGATATCTATGCAGTGGTTCTGGATCATGTACGAGTATTCCCGTATATCCTGCACGGTGTCCGCCGCCCGGATCTGTACCGTCAGCTTGTCGGCCAGCATCGCCAGGCCTTCAATATCGGTCTTGTGCAGCGGGTCCTCGAACCACCAGAAGTTCAGCTCGTCCAGTACCCGGCCGACCCGCAGCGCCTCCTCGCGGGTGTAGGGAGCTGGATAGGTCAGGGTGTCCATCATCAGGACCATCTCGTCGCCGACGGCCTTGCGGATATTGTACACCAGGCGGATATCGTCGTCGGCCACGCAGTAGGGGTGGACCTTGATGGCCTTGTAACCCTTGGCCTTGGCGGCCAGCACCGTATCGATGAACTTCTCGTCGGCGTCGAAGTGGACGGTGTCGCCGTAGGCGAGGACCTTCTCGCGGGTGGCGCCCAACAGCTTGTATATCGGCAGGTTGAAGTACTTGCCGGCGATATCCCAGAGGCCGTGGTCGAGCAGCCCTCGCACCCGCATAGGCCAGTGGAAGCGCCTGGCCAAGATGTCCTCGATCTTGCCCCTGTCCAGGGGGTCCTGTCCCTCGATGTAGTCCCTGGCGTTCCGCCACAGGCGGACCAGGTCGCGGGCGTAGCCGGAGCTGGAAGCCACCACACCGCCGATGCCCTCGTCGGTGTGGATGACCGATACGTCGTTGCCAATGAGGGGCGCGCCTCGGAACTTTTCGATGGCCATGCCTCCATCGTGCCGGGGCTCAAAGAAATGCACCGTCAGCCCTGTGATTTTCATAGTCTAGCTTCTCCTTTTCGATTTGACTTGGTTTCGCCCCTCGTTGGCCAAGCTAACTGCTGCCACCTGGCATCGAGTCACCTGTATCGCCGAGCGCTGAAGAAAGGGATGCCAGCCGTTCCCAGCCGGCGGATGGGAATGATGGGCCGGTACGCGCGCCCACTGATGCACTATCCGCTTGCACCTTTGACAGGAAAGAGCCTTTTGACCCGGCGCCGTGCCGGGCCACCGCCTCTGCAGCGGCCGCTACATCCCTGGCCAGGAGCGCTTCGTAGATGGCGCGGTGCTCGGCCGGCGCGGCCTCTCGCCGGTAGGTGGGCACTTTGTTCAGCAAGAATGCTTTGACATGTACATTCAACTGTCGGTACCAGGTCTGTATCCGGCGGCTCGGCCATAGCGATACGATGTGCTCATGTATGAGCCTGTCCGCCTCACTGGACCTGCGCCGCGAATCCTGATCGCTTCCTATCGCCGCGAAAGCTGTCTCGTGCTCCTCCAGAAGCGCTTCCATTCTGCGGAGGTACTGATCGTCCACGAGGGCTATGCCGTGGAGGACGGAATGCACCTCCAGCATCGAGCGGATATCGTACAGCTCCAGCATCTCTTCGACGGTGGGCGAGAACACATGCGGGCCAAGGCCAGGCTTGAACTCCACCAGCCCTTCTCCCGCCAGTCTTTCCAGAGCGCGATCGACTGGCGTGCGGCTTATCCCCAGGGCGGCAGCCAGCTCTTTCGAGCGCAAGCTGTCGCCAGGGTTCAGCTTATGGGTAAGGATGGCGTTCAGGACGGCCTTGTAGGCCAGGTCACCGAACGTAGTCTTACCACTGCGTAAGTCACCAAGTCCAAGCGCCACTCTGCTATCTCCTTGGTAATCCCGGAATTCCAGAATCACGGCGATTATATGTTTGAAGCCTCAGTCGGTCAACTGCCGCTGTGATAATGTATCAGTTCAGAAGGAGGTAGATGAGTTGAGATCTGGATGCTGGAGGGCCGCCTGGCTGGCCGGAACTCGCCTGGAATGCCGGGCAATGGTGGCGACCCATAGTCGTACGATTGGTCGCCATCATGGTGCCCGTCGAGGGCACCACAAGCCCTTCTCTACTCGCCGCACAGCCCCAACTCGTCCTGCAACGAATCGGCAGAGCATTCGATAGCTTGCTGGAACATCGCCTTGCAACCATTTGCTGATTCACATTAGTGCTGACTTTGAGGCATACTGTGGCAAGTTATGGAGGACTAGACAAACAGGGGCCGTGATAAGGGCAGCCTGGATGCCAATCGGAAGACGATGTCTGGCAGTCCTTTCTATCAGCTTTATGTGAGTGAGGAATGAGCACAATGGCGGTAAGGCACATCGTACGTTTTGCCGACGTGCTATTATGAAAGTAAGCGTATATTGGCGATCCTGCCACGTCGTCCGGTCACACGAAGGGAGGGAATTATGGCAGCTATCCGCCGTGCTGATGTGGTCTGGCAGGGCGACCTTATGAAGGGCTCGGGTGTAGTGAGCGCCGGCACGAGCCACCTGTTCACGGACTTGCCGGTAACCTGGGCCTCGCGCACCGAGGAGGCCAACGGGCGGACCAGCCCGGAGGAGCTGCTGGCCGCCGCCCACGCCAGTTGCTTCTCGATGGCCTTGTCGAATGGCCTGACGCAAGCCGGCCATCCGCCGGAGAGGCTGGAGACAACCGCCGAAGTAACCTTTGACAGGGTCGACGGCTCGTGGCGAGTGGTATCCAGCGCCCTGAGGGTGCGCGGCTGGGTGCCCAACATCGACGCGGCAGCCTTTCAGCAGGCGGCCGAGCGGGCCAAGGATATGTGCCCTGTATCGCAGGCCCTCAAGAACAACGTCGCCCTGAGCGTGGAAGCGACCCTGGAAAGCACGGCGAGGCGCCCGGTGGCGTAAGTCGCACTGGGTAGTAACGACCTTAGTCGTTAACGTTAGTTACCGCGGTAGTGACGGCTGAAGTCGTCACTACTTATACGTTCCCAATCCAAACGTAGTGACGATTTAAGTCGTCACTACGTTTGCAGCCGTTCGCTCCCCTAGGCCTGCAAGATGGTGCGCCGGTCGACATCGTCCCAGTCCAGCTCGACGCCCAGGCCGGGCTTGGCGGGCAGGTGCACATAGCCCTCGCCGTCGATGGCGAACCGGTCCTTGCCACAGGTCTCGAAGAGCTCCACCGGGACAGGTTGCTCAAAGAAATCGCAGTTCTTGACGGCGCCCATCACGTGGAGATTGGCCGCCTGGCCGATGATGGAGCCCCAGGAGTGAAGCTCGCAGTTGGTGCTGAAGGCGGCGCAGAGGTCGGCCACCTTCTTGGCCAGGGTGATGCCCCGCCGCGCATCGGTACGGACGATGTCCACGATGTGATTGGCCAGGTAGGGTGCGAAGTGGGTGGGATTGCCCTCGTAGAGGCGCTCGGTGCCGGCGATGGGCACATCCAACGCGCGGGTGAGCTCGGCCAGCCCCTCCAGGTCGCTGTCGGGAATGGGCTCCTCGTACCAGTAGAAGTTGAGCTTCTCCAGCTCGCGCCCCACCCATAGGGCCTCGGCGCGAGAGTAACTGCCGGCGTTGTCCAGCATCAGGTCGAAGTCGGGCGCGCCGGCGCGGGCGGCCTGGCAGGCCTCCACATCTCATTTGGCGACCCCGCGGACGTGCAGCTTCATCGCCGTATAGCCCTGCGCCTTGAGCCGGCGGGCGAGGTCGGCGTAGTCGGCGGGCCTGGGGAGCACGGTGGTGCTGGCATATACTCGCACCTTGTCCCGGTAGCCGCCCATCAGCTTGTACACCGGCACGCCGAGGGCCTTGCCGGCGATATCCCACAGGCAGACGTCGATAGCCCCGGTGCCCACCATCGGGATGCCCTTGATGTTCCAGGACACCAGGGTGTCGAAGATGAGCTCCCGGTCGAGGGGGTCCTTGCCGACCAGGAAGGGTTTGAGGACGGTGACGATCGTATCGGCCAGGCCGCGGCCGGTGGTGCGGCCCTCCCACGCCAGGTAATCCCCCCTGATGCCGGCGTCGGTGAAGACCTGGACGAGGTTCGCCTCCATAGTGCCCTGGCTGGGCTCCCGGAGGTCAAATGGTACGTCGGTACGGACTACCGCGGCTTTGACATCGGTGATGCGCATAGGTTAATCCTCCGTGATCGCGAATACCTTCCCTCGTAGAGGCGCACGGCCGTGCGCCTCTATGGTGGTGTGCCGCCGGGTCGTAGTTACCGGAGGGCATCTACTTGTCCAGCCAGGCCTCGGCCACGTCGAGCACTCTGGACTGCGCTCGTACCCCTTTCACCTCTTTCCGGTACACGATGTTTGTGGCTGTGTACAGCGTGCCGCCGATAAAGGCATCGTCGTAGATAATCTTCTGGCAGCGCTTGTAGATCTCGTGCCGCTGCTTCTCATCGTAGATGCTGCGGCCCTCCTCCAGGCACTTGTCCAATTCCCGGTTGGAGTAATTCGGCCAATTGGACGGCCGGTCAGTGACCCACATCCGAGAGTAGAGGTCCGGGTCCGGCGAGGCGGTCATGCCGTAAATAGTGCTGTCGAACCCGCCGGCCTTCATATGCTGGCGCCAGGCCAGCAGTTCCATCGAGTTGATCGCGACGCGGAGCTTGATCTTGCTCCACATCGACTGGACCATTTCCGCCAGGCTCTGGTTGAAGCCGCTCGCCTGAATGGACATCGAGAAGTCAAGGCCGTCGGGATAGCCGGCCTCATTCATTAGCTGAGTGGCCTTCTGGAGGTTGAAGTCGTACTTCGGCAATGACTCGTCGTATCCAGGGAACGACGTGTTCCACAACGGATAGTAGTTCGCCGTGCCCGCTCCGAAGCCGAGCGTCTTGGCTATCGCCTCGCGGTCCAGCGCATAGGCGGCCGCCTGCCTGAGCTTGAGATTACCTGCGAATTCGGTCTTCTGCTGGCTGAAAGCGTACGGGTTGAAGTTGGTGCCCCAGGGCATCTCCCAGTACACCATCTCTGGGTTGGACTTCACCGTGGCGATGTCCTTGCCAGCTATCTCGCTAACGATGTGCACGGTACCGGCCTTCACCTCGATCAGGGCCACGGCCCTGTCGGCAATGATTCGGGTGGTGACGCCGTCAACGTAGGGAAGGGGCTGTCCATCGGCACTCTTGCCCCAGTAGCCATCGAACTTCTTCATCGTTATAGAATCGTCTCGCTTCCAATCGACGAACATCATCGGGCCAGTGGCCGATGGCTTGCTGCCGAATGCCTCTTCACCCAGTTTCTCCACCGCGGCCTTGGAGACAATGAGGCTGCCGCTGGAGCCTGTCCCACCCGTCGCCCGCGTCAGGTTCAGGAGCTGGGTGGCAGACGGGGCCTCCAGCTTGAGGAGGAGCGTGTAGGGGTCCGCGATTTCGACGGTGTTGACGACGTCCACCAGATGCTTGCTCATAGACTTGGGATGGTTCTTCATCCGGTCCAGGTTCCACTTCGCCACCTCGACGTTGAAGTCGCTCCCATCGTGGAACTTCACCCCCCGACGTAGCTTCAATTCGATGGTCTTGGGATCGACGATCTTATAGCTCTCGGCCAGTTCTGGTCTTACCTCGTGCTTCCCCGTTTTCAGGTCGACCATATCGTACCGGAGCAGCGCTTCGTACATTGGCGCCTCCGCCAGGGGTGAGCTGTTGGTGGTGAACAGGGGGTCCAGCGTGCTGGGACTGGTGCTGGAGACCACGATGGTGCCGCCGCGCTTGACCTTGGCGGCCGGGGCGGATGTAGGGGCAACGGTCGCTGTGCCCGCAGTAGGCACGGCTGGTGCCTGGGGTGCCGTGGTGGGCGCAGCGGGTGCGGCCGGCTTGGTTGGGACCGCAGTGGGCGCTGCTGGAGCGGCGCATGCTGCTAACAGGCCGATGATGGTAACGATGGCGAACAATCGTGCGAACAGATTCGACATTTCTTCGCTCCTTACTCAGTCCTGAGATGGTTCGCTCGGGTCCCCGAATAGGGAAGTCGGAGAATCGCGACTCGAAAGTGATACCTACTTGTTCGTCTTTATCCCTGTGTCGATGAGAGTGTAGCACAGTGTACGCTCGAAGGGAATAATCAGCTCTCGCCGCCCTGTTCCGGAAAACGGATTTCGAGGACATGCTTTGCGGCTCAAGCATTCTCTTACTGAGTTCATACATCTTTGTTATTGCACTTTAATGCTGAGCAAATATAAGCAATGTACAATTGAACTGTAGACGTTGAATTGCACCAGGACTGCTTCTCTGTTTCATCACCTCCCACAGACAAGGCGGACCCTTGTCCATGCCACCTCCATCCGTTTCTCGACCGTTGCCAGTGCATGGATGTCCCTTGAAGGGCAGAGCACAGCAGTCTCTATGCAATCTCAGCGATCAGGCCAAGCGCGGACAGCCCGGGGAAGCTGATCCTTGCTCGTATTCTGAGGGGCGGCCGGCACGGCGCGGCTGGCCGGCTCCTTCCCCTCGGGGGAGGCGAGACTACCGATAGTCACGGATCTGCCCGGGAAGCAGGCCCGTAGCCCGGCGGGCACGCTGGCTCGATCAGGGCACCTGGCACTCAGAGTCTGATAATCTAGAATGGAGGTGAAGTGAGGATGGCTGAGGAACGAAAAGGCGGAGGCAAAGGCCGCGGCTGGCATGGCGATCCGGAGGGCCATGCCAGGGCAGCTCGCATGAGGGGCGAACGTGCACGCCGGGAGGCTGAGCGCGAGGGCGGAGCCAGAGCCGGCGGCGAGAGAGGCGAGCGTGAAGGCCGGGAGCGCCGCGGCGGCGGGCGCGGGTAGCACTGCCTGGCCAATCGCTAGCGGCCGAGCACCTGCCTAGCAGCGCGGGCAAGGCCCAGCGCACCAGTACCGGACGCAGACAGGGGGTCCTGTGACCCCCTGTCTGCTTTGCGTCCTCTCCTGTTCCCCAGCCCCAGATGTCCCCGTAGGGCGCACGCCCGCCGCAAGCCTGTCTTCGATGCTTGACAATAAATTCGCCATCTAAACTGTAGACAGTTGGCGCGGAGCGTGCTACTCTAGTATCGCGTTCATTGTATGGGCGAATGGGAGAATGGGATGCTAAAGTGGGCAACAAGGCTCTTGGGGGGCGACCCCAATGGGCAGGAAATAGGGAAACTATGGCCGGTGGTGCGCGCCGTCGAAGAGATGGAGCCGGCGACGCAGGCGCTGGCCGACGACCAGTTCCGCGACAAGACCACCGAGCTGCGGGGCCGTTACCTGGCCGGCGAAGAACTGGACGATATGCTGATGGAGGCCTTCGCTCTGGTACGGGAGGCCTCGCGCCGGGCCATCGGCCTGCGCCACTATCCGGTGCAACTGATGGGCGGCATCGTGCTCCACCAGGGAAAGATCTCGGAGATGAAGACGGGCGAGGGCAAGACGCTGGTCGCCACCCTGCCGCTATACCTCAACGCGCTGGCCGGCCAGGGCGCCCATCTGGTCACTGTCAACGACTACCTGGCCAAGCGCGACGCACAGTGGATGGGGCCTATCTATCATATGCTGGGCCTCACCGTGGGCGTTATCCAGCACGAATCGGCCTTCCAGTTCGACCCCAGCTACGCGCCCGCCGACCCGCGCTACCTGCACCTCCGGCCGGTCTCGCGCGCCGAAGCCTACGCTTGCGACATCACCTACGGCACGAACAACGAGTTCGGCTTCGATTACCTGCGAGACAATATGGTGGTCGACCCGGCCCAGTGCGTGCAGCGGGAGATGCACTACGCTATCGTCGACGAGGTGGACAACATCCTGGTCGACGAGGCCCGCACACCGCTCATCATCTCCGGCCAGGGCGACCAGTCTACGGACAAGTACTACCTGTTTGCCCGGATGGTGCCCCGCCTGACCCGCGAGGCCGACTACAAGATCGACGAGAAGACCAAGACGGTCACTCTCACCGAGGAGGGGATCGCCAAGCTGGAGAAGTGGCTTGGCCTGCCTAACCTGTACGACCCCGCCAACTACGAGCTCACCCATTATCTCGAGCAGGCGCTGAAGGCCGAGTTCATCTTTAAGCGAGATCGAGACTACGTCCTCTATAAGGACGGGCAGGTCATAAGCTACCGCGACCGGGAAGCCGAGATCGTCATCGTGGACGAGTTCACCGGCCGGCTGATGCTGGGGCGGCGGTATAGCGAGGGCCTGCATCAGGCCATCGAGGCGAAAGAGGGCGTCCGCATCCGGCGGGAGAGCCAGACCCTGGCCACCATCACTTTCCAGAACTACTTCCGGATGTACGAGAAGCTGGCCGGGATGACGGGCACGGCGTACACGGAGCGGGAAGAGTTCTACAAGATCTACAATCTCGATGTCATCGTGATCCCAACCCACAAGCCGATGATCCGCGCCGATATGCCCGATCTGGTATACAAGTCCGGGTCCGCCAAGTTCAACGCCGTGGTGGAGGAGATCGTGGCGTCGCACGAGAAGGGACGCCCCGTGCTGGTGGGCACCGTCTCCATCGAGCGGTCAGAGCAGTTGAGCGAGATGCTCAAGCGCAAGCACATCCCCCACCAGGTGCTGAATGCCAAGTACCACGAGCGGGAGGCAGCCATCATCGCCCAAGCGGGGCGACCGGGCACCGTGACCATCGCCACAAATATGGCCGGCCGAGGCGTCGACATCTTGCTGGGCGGCAACCCGGCAGGAATGGTGAACGAGTACCTGCAGCGCCAGGGCGCCGACCCATCGACAGCCGCGCCCGAACATGTAGCCGCGGCTCGCCGGGAGGCAGAGCAGCAGTGTGCCATCGACAAGGAGAAGGTCGTAGCGCTGGGCGGGCTGCACATCGTCGGCACGGAGCGGCACGAAGCGCGGCGGATCGATAACCAGTTGCGAGGACGGTCCGGCCGGCAGGGTGATCCCGGCTCGTCGCGGTTCTATGTGGCCCTGGACGATGAGCTGATGCGCCGCTTCGGCGGCAGCAACATCGCCGGGCTAATGGACCGCTTCGGCCTGGAGGACGACGTGCCCATCGAGCACGCGGTGGTGTCCAAAGCCATCGAGAACGCTCAGACCAAGGTGGAAGGATACAACTTCGACATCCGCAAGCACGTCGTCGAGTACGACGATGTGATGAACAAGCAGCGGGAGGTCATCTACGGCGAGCGGGAGAAGATACTGAGCCAGGAGAGCATGAAGGAGCCGGTCCAGAAGATGATCGCCGACGAGCTCACGAGCCTGGTCGATGTCCACCTTCCGGGCCCGCACCGCGACGACTGGGACCTAGAGGCATTCATCGACAGCGTACAGGCCATCCTGCCCGTCGACTTCTCCCAGGAGCAGCTCGAGAAGATGTCGCGCGACGAGATCGAGGAATTCGTCCAGCAGGTGGCGGAGGGGCTCTACGAGCAGCGGGAGCAGGAGCAGGGCGCCGAGGACATGCGGCATCTGGAGCGGCTGGTGATGCTCACCACCATCGACCGGCAATGGGTGGAGCACCTGACGGCCATCGACGACCTGCGTGAAGGCATCGGGCTGCGCGCCTACGGGCAGCGCGATCCGCTGGTGGAGTACAAGAACGAGGCGTACCGGGCCTTCCAGGAGCTGCTGGCCAGCATACAGCGCAGCATCGTGCACACCATCTATCACGTGAACCTCACCCGGGCCCCGGAGCCGGCTCCCCCGCAGAAGGTCTGGGCGAATCGAGCGGCTGACGAAGCACCCGAGCCGGCACGGGTGGGACGCAAGATCGGCCGGAATGACCCATGCCCCTGCGGCAGCGGGAAGAAATACAAGAAGTGCTGCGGGCGATAATCGTCGCCCCGGGCGGAGTGGCGAGGCTTCTCCTGGAAAATGGAGAAGCCTCGCCGCGTTGGTGGCACTCCCCTTTGGGCTGGCCGCATAGACCACGTGCAGCCACATTCCGACTTATGAGAGGAATTGCCATAATCTTTCGGTTATGGAGATTGAGGTGTTTTCGTAGGGGCGCACCCGCGTGTGCGCCCTGGACGGACAGACCGGGCCGACACGTGGATCGGCCCCTGCCCAGGACGGTCAGTCGAAACACCCCGGAAGAATTGCACGGACCTCTTGCAATTTCGTTGACCCCTATGCTAATATTCACCTAGCACTCTCTTTGCCAGAGTGCTAATCCAATGTAAATCGAGGGCGCAGCCCAGAGTGATGAAAGGAGGAGATAGCATAGTGGCAACGACACTGAAACCGTTGGCCGATCGAGTTGTGGTGAAGCCAGCACCGAAGGAGGAAGTCACCAAGAGCGGCATCGTCCTGCCGGATACCGCCAAAGAAAGGCCGCAAGAGGGCACCATCATCGCGGTTGGCCCGGGGCGGCTGGACGACGACGGCAAGCGGATCCTGATGGACGTGAAAGAGGGTGACCGGGTTCTCTTCGCGAAGTATGCTGGCACCGAGATGAAGATCGACGACGAGGACCTGCTCATCCTGAGCGAGAAAGACATCCTGGCTATCGTCACCGGCAAGTAACACGCCGTGGGCGCTGAAGTCGCCCAGGCGACTCGCCTATGGCGAGCGCCGTACCTCAACAAAATGCCCGGCAGGGCGAACACCAGTTTGAAAGCAAGGAGGATAGTTCATGCCCAAACAGCTACGCTTTGAAGAGGATGCCCGCCACTCGCTTAAGCGAGGGATCGACGTCCTCGCCGATGCGGTGAAGACCACCCTTGGCCCCAAGGGGCGCAATGTGGCCCTGGACAAGAAGTTCGGGGCGCCCACCGTCACCCACGACGGTGTCACCGTTGCCAAGGACATCGAGCTGGAAGACCCATTCGAGAATATGGGCGCCCAGCTCCTCAAGGAAGCTGCCACCAAGACCAACGACGTCGTCGGCGACGGTACCACCACTGCCACCGTGCTGGCCCAGGCGATCATCACTGAGGGCCTGAAGAACGTGGCCGCCGGCGCCAACCCAATGCTGCTGAAGCGGGGCATCGAGAAGGGCACCGTGACTGTGGTCGATGAGATCAAGAAGATGTCCCATCCGGTGGAGAAAAAGGAAGAGATCGCCCACGTTGCCTCCATTTCAGCCGCCGACAGCGAGATCGGCTCGCTGATCGCCGAGGTCATGGACAAGGTCGGCAAGGATGGCGTCATCACCGTCGAGGAGTCCAAGGGACTGCGATTCGAGACCGAGTATGTCGAAGGCATGCAGTTCGACCGGGGCTACATCTCGCCATACTTCATCACCAATCCTGACCGGATGGAAGCTGCTCTGGAAGAGCCGTACATCCTGATCACCGACAAGAAGATCTCGGCCATTTCCGACATCCTGCCGGTCCTTGAGAAGGTCCTCCAGGTCACCAAGAACCTGCTGATCATCGCCGAAGACATCGACGGCGAGGCCTTGGCCACCCTGGTCGTGAACAAGCTGCGTGGCACCCTCAATGTCCTGGCGGTGAAGGCGCCGGGCTTTGGCGACCGCCGCAAGGCCATGCTGGAAGATATCGCCATCCTGACGGGCGGCAAGGTCATATCCGAAGAGGCCGGCCGCCGACTGGATGCCGCCACCGTGAGCGACCTCGGCCGCTCCCGCCGCGTCGTCTCCGACAAGGACAATACCACCATCATCGAGGGCCACGGCTCCGACGACGCCATCCAGGCCCGTATCAAGCAGATCAACGTCCAGATCGAGGAGACCACTTCCGACTTCGACCGGGAGAAGCTGCAGGAGCGCAAGGCGAAGCTGGCCGGTGGCGTCGCCGTAATCAAGGTCGGCGCCGGCACCGAAGTCGAGCTCAAGGAAAAGAAGCACCGGGTAGAGGACGCCCTGTCGGCCACCCGGGCTGCCGTGGAAGAGGGCATCGTCCCCGGCGGCGGCGTAGCGCTCTTGAATGCGACCTCTGCCCTGGACAACGTAATCGGCGAGAGCGCCGGCGATGAGGCGACCGGCGTCGTCATCCTCAAGCGGGCCCTGGAAGAGCCTATGCGGATGCTGGCCGAGAACGCCGGCCAGGAGGGCTCCGTGGTAGTCGAGATGGTCCGGCGGACTCAAAAAGAGAAGAGCAACGACCGCATCGGCTACGACGTGCTCAGCAACACCACCGTCGACATGACCTTCGAGGGCATCATCGACCCGGCTAAGGTCACCCGAGCGGCCCTGGAGAACGCGGCGTCCATCGCCTCGATGATCCTGACCACCGCGGCCCTGGTGACCGATATCCCCGAGAAGGAGAAGATGCCCCCGATGCCGCACGGCGGCGACATGGGCTACTAGGCTTTTTCAGGACCGATAACAGGACAAAGGCCCCCGCGAAAGTGGGGGCCTTTAACTCACCCCACTATTGTCTTGACCTATTAGACTCTTGGTCCAAAGGAGGCGAACCTGTGCAGAACCTGGTGACGATCTCGTACAGCTCAACAAACCACTATCTGGTAGGCTGTCGAAGATAACAACACAATTCACCAACTGTAACGATGCGGATACCCCCTACCTCAATGAAGAAACTAACCTGAGCGAAGGGAATATCCCACTTTGGTCTATGAGGAAGGATCAAGCCCGGCGCGGCTGCCGGGCGTCAGCGCGGGCGATGGTCGCCCCGCCGATCAGCACATCGCCATCGTAGAACACTACCGCCTGGCCAGGGGTGACAGCGCGCTGCGCGCGGCGGAACCGTAGCTCCACTGTGTCATCGCCCAGGGGGATGACCACGGCCTCTGCCTCGGGGCTGCGGTAGCGCACCTTCGCCATCACCTCGACGGGCTCCCTCAACGCCTCGATGGCCACCAGATTGAGGTGGTCGGCCACCAGTGTGTCGCTCCAGAGGTCTTTCTCTGGGCCTACCACGATAGTGTTTGTCTCCGGCTCGATAGCCACCACGTACAGCGGATGCGGCGCCGCAATGCCCAGGCCGCGCCGCTGGCCGATGGTATAGAAGGCGATGCCCCGATGCTGTCCGAGCACGTTGCCGGAAAGGTCGACGATGGGGCCGGGCGTGGCCACATCGCGGTAGTAGGTCTCGAGGAAGGTCCGGTAATCTCCCTCCTGCACGAAGCAGATCTCCTGGCTCTCCGGCCGCTCGGCCACGGGCAATTTCAGGCTACGCGCCACCTGGCGCGTCCGGCCCTTGGTGTATTCGCCGAGGGGCATCAGCGTGTGGGCGAGCTGCTCCTGGGTGAGAGAGTACAGCATATAGGTCTGGTCCTTGTCCGGTCGACACCCTTACG
>JAMCWG010000140.1 GCA_023475235.1 Chloroflexota bacterium | reverse complement strand
GGGTCGTGGATCGGTGTCACGGCACTCTGGACTGGCGGGGGCTGCGGCTGGCGCTGGGCCTCACGCACGAGCAAATGGCGGAGCTTCTGTGTGTCCACTGGACCACCATCTACCGTCTGGAGTCGGGCAAGTGCATGAGGCCGCCGCGCGCCTCCGCGACGCTGCTGCGGGCCTGGTTGCGCGATCCCGAGCTGCGCCAGCGTCTGGCGGCGGCCGCCTTCCCGCACCCCTTCCCGGAGGATTTCGCCGATGGCGATGGCGACCGGTCGCTGTCCTAGCCTGGGCGACCTCGTTCTCGCCCAACCCGAGTTTGCGGCCATCGTGCGGAGCCCGCCCTACCGGCCGCGCCCAACCGGCCTGGCCCACTGCGAGGTGGACGGGCTCGCGCTCGCCGATCACCCTCGCTGCCGGCGCTGCGGCATCCTCGTCGGTCCCCAGCACTACCGCGAAAAGCTGATCGACGGCCTCTGCGAGGCCTGCTATCTGGACGTGCACCGGCGCAGACTGAAGTAGGGCCGGGCCGGGGGGGATAGGTGAACGTGGACGAACGCGCTTCGGCGAACACCAGGGACTGGGACGCTATCTGCCGCTTCGTGCATCAGTGCTGGGTCTCGTTCCAACTAGGCGCGGGCCAACCCTACAACGCCGAGCCGGACGAGGAGGATCTTCGCAGCAACCGAACCGGCGTCGAGTTTGTGCAAAACCATCCCGACGCCGGTCCGAGCGCGCAACACGATCTCTGGATAGCGACCCGGCTTGCCGACGGTTGGGCCTGCGGCCCGATCAAGGACAAAGAGAAGAAGACCCATCCGGACCTCGTGCCGTTCGAGAGTCTGCCGGCCAGCGAGCAGGCCAAGGATGCCTGCTTCCTGCTTGCCGCCAAGCTAGCGTTGCGGCTATTCCCGGAGCGGGAGGTGTGGAGTGACGAGTAACCTGGGCATCTGCACGGCGGTCTCTGCCTACTCGGAGTGGAACGGTTCGGCCATCCCGCCGGACTGCTGGGACGAGTACCCGCGGCTCATCAACCGCGGCGTCAGCCAGGCCACCTACATCCTATGGCCGGAGAACCCCGACGAGCTGCGCGACATCGAGCGGCTGGCCAACGACGCCGGCGACGAGGGCACCGGCTTCGACGAATTGACCCTCCGCCTGGCGACGCCGTTCGGCGAGAGGCCCGCCACGCCGAGGAACTTCATCGCCCAGCACCGGGCCAAGTTACTGGGCGTCCGGGCCCAGTCTCGCTTCAAGAACCGGCGCGCCTACCTCCACTCGGAACCGAATCTCGAGCTGGCCATCCGCGACGCCGACGGCAACGTGACCGGCTGGCTGATGACGCCGGAGGAGTTTCTCGCCTGGTACAAGGAGACGCTCGTGCTCTTTCGGGCCGAGTTTCCCGACTTCGAGGTCATCTCCCCACCGGTCGCCGGCTACGACGGGCAGGCCTGGTACTGGTGGGACAAGGCTCTGCGGGAGTGCTGCGCCCTCTCCGACCTCGCCGGCGTGAATCTCTACCCGTCGACGGTGGCCGAACTGGACCTCGGCAAGGTGTCCGGCAAGGATGACCTAGCGGGCTGGTCGCTGCCCTGGTGGCAGGGGCAGGTCGGCGGCAAGAAAATCTGGGTCTGCGAACTGGGCTGCCGGACCGGCACGCCGGCGGCGACGCGCGACGCGCTGCTGCCGATGCTCTGGCGGCAGATGCGGGATTGCCCCGACGTCGTGGGCTCGGGGTGGTTCGTGCAGTGGTCCAAGGGCCAGGAACATAGACAGCACTGGTGGACCGTCGAGCAGAAGGACGAATTGCTGGCGGTGATCGCCGAAGCGCCGGGCACCGCGCCGACAACGCCCACCACGCCAACGCCGGGGGACACTACGCCCCCTTTCCCACCGGCGCTACCGGTGGGGGGCAAGGCGGTGTACCGAATCACGGTGGAGAGGGTGGAATGAGTCTACCACTGATCGAGGCCTTGCCGGGGTTGCGTATGTACGACGCCCGGCCGCTTTGTCCGAGCACTCACCCCACGGTCGACGTCGGCCGCAAGCGCTACATAGTGATCCACGAGAGCGTCACCGACCCCGCGGCCGACCCTGTGGCCATCATCAAGGCGATCTCCGCCTACCACCAGCAGTACGGCGGCATGGGCTACAACGCGATCGTCGACCGCGAAGGGAATCTCTTCTACGTCGGCGACTGGAACACGAGCCGCGCCGGAGCCGCCCAGGTGCCCTGGGCCAACGAGCAGAGTTATCACGTCTGTCTGCTCGGGCGCTTTGACGACGCGCCGCCCCCTCTGGCCCAACGCATCGGCGCGCGGCTGATCTGCGCCCACCTCGACCACGCCCTCGGCCGGCGGCTGGTGGTGGTGCCGCACTGCGTCTGGAACGTCGACCTGGCCGACCCGCGCAGCCAATGGAACACCGGCTGCCCCGGCGCCACCTGGCCCCGGTGGCTCGGCGACGTCATGCCCACGTCGGCGCTGTGAGGTAAACGGTGCTCGGCGAGCCGCTCTGGGACATGACGACCCATCTGATGCTTGACGCCCTGCGGCGCAGAGTCGACGCCGGCGACGTCTCGGACTGGCCGGACTGCCGCGAGCAAACCTACCTTCGCCCCGACGTCTCGCAGGTGCCGGTGCTGGTCTTCGGCGCCGTGTCCTGGCAGTGGCCGCGGTGAGGGATATTCCGGCGCGGAATCGGCCGCTACTGCAGCTCTACTGCAGCTGAAACCGGAGCAATCGCCTAGTGTCGCCCTGTGGGCACCAAAAAAGCCCGATTTCTCGGGCTTTTTTGGTGAGCCGGCAGGGATTCGGACCCTGGACCCTCTGATTAAAAGTCAGATGCTCTGCCACTGAGCTACCGGCCCGCTGGTGAGGCCGGGACTACCCCCTGCTGCCACCGCGTTGCCGTTTCATTATACTCCAGCCCGCCCGACCGGGCAAACCGCTCGGCCGGGCAGGCTGGCGCCTACTTCTTCGGCGCTGCCTCGTGGCCGACGTTGCCCTGGGGCAGATAAGTGCCTGGCCCCTTCGTGCCCGCGAAGCGAGCGGGGTCGGCGTCGAACTGCGCCTTGCAGCCCCGCGCGCAGAAGTAGTAAGTCCGTCCCCGGTACTCCGACTTACCTACCGCGCCTTTGTCGTCGCACTGCATGCCGCAGACCGGATCTTGCACCTTCATCAAAGTCAGTTCCTACGTATCTTTCTCGTGGATGAGCCT
>JAMCWG010000027.1 GCA_023475235.1 Chloroflexota bacterium | reverse complement strand
TAGAGAAGGTCCGCCCAGAACGGGCCTGCCTGCCGTCAGAAGAGGACGGCGAGCCTCGCCCGTCTGCCCTCGCCTCGGCCCAGTCGCCCATTCCTACCCGCGCCCACGGCCGCTGCAGTCTGTCCTTCACCAGTCTCGTTCCTTCTCCACGCCCTAGGTCTGCGGACGGGGCGTCGCTGTCCGTATCGGCGGAGGAGGTGGGGCAGTGATGTTGGCCTTGGGCTCCTCACGAGAGTAGACCACGACCTGGAAGGCAGCCGTCCACTGGCCGCCCGCCGCCTGGCCGGCCGCCGGGCGGACGATCAGGTTGTCGATGATCAGCGTGCTGGGCTGCCGAAGCGGCAGGATCGAGTTCTGGCTGAGCGTTGCCTTCGATGAGGACTTTCTGCAGGACGGCTTCATCGCCGATCCTCTGCGTATGGGCAGGGCGATCGATAACGCGTTCCGGCGCCGCAATCTGCCGGCCCGTTACGTTGTCTGCGCCGTGCCGGGCTACGACTCTTGCTTCCGGCAGTTCGGCATCCCCAGGATTGCCGGGCACCTGGATGCGGTCGTGCCCAGGGAGGCCAGGCGGCTGATGGGCCCTTCGCTGGACACCAGGCATCTCGTCTGGCAGAGCGTTGGGGTAGAGGGAGGGCAAGAGCGGATCTTCGCCCTGGCCGTGCCGCGGAGACCACTGGAGGTGCTGGCCCAGACCCTTCAGTACGCCGGCATCCCGCCTTCGGTCGTGGACTTGAAGCCGCTCGCCCTGGCACGGGCAGCGGACCGGGCCAATGCCCTCGTGCTCAACGCCGAGTGCAACAGCATCGATGTGGTCCTGGTGCGGGACGGCGTGCCGGCGGCCATTCGCAGCCACTACCTGGGCGAAGCCGCCACCGAGCACGTGCTGGACAGGCTTCTGCAGGAAGCCGGGAATGCCCTGGATGAGGCGCGCGCGACGGCACCCTTGTCGCCTGATACGGAGATTTATCTGACCGGCGACCTGGCTAGTCAGGAGGGCCTGGCCTACCTGGTAGAAAGCTCGCTGGGCAAGCCGCCGGTTCCCCTTGGGCCGCCCTTGCAGATACCGAAGGAATTTCCGCTTGCCCCCTTTGCCGTCAACGTCGGGCTTGCGATGCGGGAGATGTAGTGAGCGGTGTGATGGTCTTGCTGCACCTAGGCCGGCCGCATGGAAGTGACGGTTGATGCGCATCGGCATTGACGTTTCTCCGGCGGTGAACCGGCCTCGCGCCGGCATAGGGCGGTACGTCCGGTCTCTGGTGCGGCGGTTGCTGGACCTGGACCAGGATAACGAGTACCATCTGTTGTACGCTGGGCCGGAGGGTGCCCTGCCGTCAGAGTTCCGGCGGGGCAAGGCCATCCCGCGGCGGCTGGCGCCATCGGCGCGGCACCTCCGAGCGCGATGGCTGCTGTCGCACTGGCTGCACCGGGGGGCCGATGGCCTGCTCGGCCCGCTGGACCTGTTCCACGCCACGGACGGCACAGCCCCGCGGCTGGAGGGCATTCCGGTGGTGCTCACCGTTCACGACCTGGCCTTTGCCCGCTACCCGGACACGGTGAAGGGCCTGAACCGCTTTTACCTGTCGAGAATGGTGGCGTCCTCCGTAGCGCGAGCGGACGCGATTATCAGCGTGTCAAGCTTCACAGCCCGCGAGCTAAGCTCGTTGTTCCGGCTGCCGCCAGAACGGGTCAGCGTGGTCCCGGAGGGAGTAGAGGACATATTTCATCTTCCCTCCGGCGATGAGGATACGGAGATAGCCTCTCTCGGCCTGGCCCGGCCGTACGTGCTGGCGGTCGGCACGCTGGAGCCGCGCAAGAACCTGGGGACCCTGTTGGAGGCGTTCGCCCTGTTTCGGCAACGCGTGCCGGGATATCAGTTGGCCATAGTGGGAGAGCACGACTGGGGCTACCGGCCCCTGGCGGCGAGACTGGCGGCCCTGGGGCTGGACGGCGAAGCCCGGCTGATGGGTAGCGTGCCCGACGAGGTGCTGGCCGGCATCTATCAGCGGGCTGATCTCCTGGTGTACCCTTCCAGGTATGAGGGATTCGGCCTGCCGCCCCTGGAGGCCATGGCCTGCGGCACGCCGGTCATCGCCGCGAACACCTCTTCTATCCCCGAGGTGGTGGGCGACGCCGGGCTTTTCTTTGCCGCCGACGATGCCGGCGAGCTGGCCGCGAAGATGGTCTCCCTGGCCACAGACGCGCGCCAAAGGGACGAGCTGCGAGGTCGCGGGCTGAAGCGGGCCGCTTCCTTTACGTGGGAGCGGACCGCCGAGATGACATTGCAGCTATATCGATCGGTAATTATGCGGAACAGCCGTAAGAGCGGCAGTCTGGTGGGGGTCGATGCGTAAGAGAGTAGAAACTGAGCTGAGAGAGACAACCCAACTGTACCATACAATGGCGGCGGAGATGGCGGATGACCTGGTCCAGGCTACCGACATGGTGCTGGATACGCTGCAGGGCGGCGGCAAGGTGCTGGTCTGCGGCAACGGTGGGAGTGCCGCCACTGCCGAGCATATCGCGGGCGAGCTCGTGGGGCGGTTCCGCCGCGAGCGCCGCGGCTGGCCGGCCATTGCCCTGGCGGCGGACGGCGGCGTGGTGACGGCCGTGGCCAACGACTACGGATTCGAACAGGTATTCGCCCGCCAGGTCCAGGCCCTGGCCGGCCCGGGCGATCTGCTGATCGGGATGTCGACCAGCGGCGAGTCGCTCAACGTGGTGCTGGCCCTCAAGGAGGCGCGGGCCAAGGGCGCGCGCACGCTGGCGATGACCGGGCAGCGAGGAGGGCCGCTCGCCGATGCCGCCGATTGCGCTCTGCGCGTGCCGTCGGACGATGTCCCGCGCGTTCAGGAGGCGCACCTGGTCATCGGGCATATCGTGTGCGGGCTGGTAGAGGAGGCGCTGGCCGGCGAGACCAGCGCCTGGGAAGCCTCGGCTGTCGGCTCGATCATCCGAAGCCTGTCCGAGGATACGCCCTGAGCAGGGCAGGTCGGGGTCCGGGAAGGGGAGGACCACCAACTACCGGGGGCTGCTCATAATCTCAGTTGACTACAGAGCGGCCGGCTTGGATACACCTCACCCCCAGCCTTCGGCCTTGCCCCTCGCCAGGGGCGAGTCGCCTTTGTCCCCCTTGTATCTTTAGGTGGTTGGTTGTATGTATAGACAACCGGCAGGTTGGGACGAGGTAGGCCGAGGTCCCCTTGGTCTAACAGTCCGGCGGAGGGCCCATCAGC
>JAMCWG010000049.1 GCA_023475235.1 Chloroflexota bacterium | reverse complement strand
CTGGTATCAGACGGCCTCCGGATGATGGTATTAGCTTCGCAAAGCAGTGCCATTATCTCCGAAAGGCCGTCTGTTTGCATCTTGTGTCCTGAATTGCTATCAATACAACAAAGTGGGTCCCTGCAAGCCGACTAGGGTGCTATGAAAATAGGTTTTCATCCAGCAGTGGTGCCCCTTCGGGCATGACAAAGTCTTTTCATTCTCCCGCGTCACCGTCCTAGCGTGCTCTGGGTCCGACAACCACAGAGACACAGAGTCCCCTAGTTGTCGTGCTCTCTGTGCCTCTGTGTCTGATATGAAAGAAGGGCTCGGTGGGTGAGGCCTGAGCAAACCTTGCGCAGGTCCCGAACCTGCGCAAGGTTCCGGCCGGTGTGCCATAGCTTTCATTTGGGGTGGTGGCCGCCAGGCTATGGTAACTCTGTGGTGAGACATGTTTGCCGTCGACCCACTTTTACCGTTGGACAATGAAAAGGCCCTAACCACCGGCAGCCACGGGTCGCTCCTGCAGTTGATGTTATACTATAGCCCAGTTCTCGGAGACGCAGGTGATCCCGATAGTCGACCTGGGGGACTCCATCCAGCGCGCGAGACACGCGGTGCAGGCCATGATGGCGGCGGGCGGCGGACGCTAGGCCCATCGGACAGAAGGAGGGGTGGAGCACTCGCCACCGGCGTGCGCCTCGCCCCTACAGGACACGCGAGGTTAACCCTTCCGGCCGGCCCAGGTCGGGCGCAGGTGGAAGCCCAGTCCCGCGAGCTCCTCTTTCACTTCTTCGTACATCCGCACGTACTCCTCCTTCGGCTCCTCCTTCTCCACGTCGTACAGCTCGTGGTAGGTCTCGCCGAACGGCGCGTCGGTGAGATGCGGCTCGTAGAGGTCGAGCATCTTGAGCACCAGCTCGTTGGCCTGCTCGCGGGTCATTCCGGCCGCCGACTTGGCCACCTCGCCGGTGAACCGCGACTCTATGGGCGTGCCGAAGTCGCAAGTCTTGCCGATGACGAACTTGCGGGTCCCCGAGCCGTGGTGAGCGCCGCTGATGATGTTGGCCAGCACGCCGGCCACCGTCTCGTAGAAGTACTGCTTGGTGCCCGGCCCGGCTGCGGGGTGCTCGCCGCCGCTGCCGTTGATGATGGCGTGGGTGTTGCGGGCCAGGGCCTGGGTGGCCAGGCTGGTGACCCACAGCCCCTCGCGGGTCATCTTGCTCTTGAGGCGGAAGTGCGAGGTACCCGGGCCGATGTGTCGCCCCTGGCCGCCCATCAGCCCCTGGAAGACGCCGGCCACGGAGACGATGGCCGCCCCCTCGATGGAGCCGGAGAAGCCGCCGATGGTCGACTGGCTGGAGCCGGCGCTGAAGGGCATGCCCGTGGCCGCCCCGTAAGCCATACGCATGAAGCAGTCGTTGTCGATCTTCATCTCGGCGATGCCCGCCCCACCGACACCGTCGTCCGGCCGCAGCGCCTTCTCGGCATCGTACATCGCGATGGTGGCCGTGGCCGAGGGGGCGTTGTTGACGATAGGCATCCCCGGCCGGCCGGCGGCGGCCGTGGCCTGGCGCATAATCTCGGCGTTACGGCGGAACGCGAACACCTCCGTCGGCCCGCCGGCGATCACCGGCCGCCTGCCCTCGATGGTGGCCACCATCCCGCCCCACAAGCCGTCGATGCAGCGGTCCATACAGCAGCCCTTATAGATCTTTAAGGCCATCTCGTCGGAGGAGTAGAGGGCGGTCTGGATGCCACCCGTTACCATCGGCTCCTGCCAGCCCTCCACATCACGGTGGACATAAGTCACCGCATCCGCCCCCTCGCCCACAGTCCGCTCCAAGGAGCATGCCTTCAGCGCCTCCTCGATCTCCTGGCGGCTGAAGCGCACGGCCCGCCCGCTGTTGACGCAGTACGTGCCCACCTCGGTGTAGAACTCCAGCGCGGCCTGGAAGAGGCGGTCGGCGGCGTCATCATCGCTGGGCAGGGGATGCTTGGCGTCATACCTGATGTCGTACTGGCGACGCAAGCGCTCCGTGGCGTGGAAGATCGACATATCGAAGTCCTTCTCGGCGATCCGCTGTCCGGTCTGCTGGTACATCTCGATGATTTCCCACACGGAATACGGCATGTCACCCCTCCCAATTTCCAACTCGTGGTCCTTCCTTGCGGCACGGCGACCCAGGCGTCTTCGCACGTACGGACAGCGCCGCCCTCGCGCAGGTTCCGAACCTGCACAAGGGTCGTCCCCCCTCGCGTATGCAGGCCGCGCCCGCTGTGGGGTGAGTCTAGCACGGCAATTGGATCATCTCAAGCATTGCTGGCGGAGGCACGGATTCCGTGCCGGGAAAGCTGGAGAGCCTCTTGCATAATGGGCTAGCAGAGTTCAGTCTGACGGCCAGAGTGAGGTTCAACTGTACTGATGAGGCTATGGACTGGCCCTTCTTTGGTATTTGGCGACAGAGTGGCAAGCTGGCTCAATGCGTGCTTATTCACAAACCGCCTCCTCGATAGGTGCATCAGCCGGTGCCTGAGCCAGTATGCCTTGGTGGCTCAGCTTCCATAGCGCGGTCTGTGCCTGCCGTATCTGAGCAAGCAGCCCCATTGGATTCAGCCTATCGTACTTCTGCCGCAGCATCGTGCGTTGGCTTTCAGTCAGCACATTCGCCTCCAGCAATCTTTGATAAAGCGTCCTGGCTACATCGTAGGTCTTTTTGACTTTGGCGCCGGTTCGCTCCTTCACTAGCAACTTACTGATCGGCTGGAAGTCTCCGGAGGCGACTCGCCTTTGGCGAGAAGTTCGTGTAATCGCTCACCAGCCGGTACAACCACTGCAACTGCTCGTGGGCGGCTTTGCTGCCGTACCGATCATAGCCCACCAATTGGCGCACTACTGACCAGTTCTTCTGCTCAACATAGGCTTGGTCGTTCTTCTTGTAGGCGCGTCCTCTGGTGAAGCCAATGCCCTCTCGTTGACACCAACTGAACAGTAGCCCGTTGAGGAACTCTCCCCCGTTGTCGGTATGCAACCATCGTAGGGCAAAGGGTAGGCCCTGGCGTATCTTGTGTATCCCTGTGCCCACCCTCGTCTGTCTCCTGCCCCAAATGGGCTGGATACTGATCTAACCCGTCCGCACATCGACGGCAAGCAGGGTGTTCAGATAGAAGCCCTCGGTGCTCTCACCACAGTGGGCGACCAAGTCAGCTTGGAGGTAGCCCGGCTCGCTATTCTGCCATTGTCCGAAGGTGCGCACGGGCACCTGTGCCTTGATGGCTCTCCGAGGCGGTCCTTCACCCAG
>JAMCWG010000105.1 GCA_023475235.1 Chloroflexota bacterium | reverse complement strand
TACAAGGTCTATATCATCGTGGGGGCGGAGAACCTCTCCCACGAGGCCGACGACGCCCTGCTGAAGACGCTGGAGGAGCCGCCTGCCCACGTCGTCCTGGTGCTCACCACGACCGACGCTCGCCTGTTGCCGGAGACGGTGACCTCCCGCTGCCAGCCGATACGGATGGGGCTCGTGGCAACGAGCGAGATCGAGAGAGAGCTGGTCGCCCGCCGGGGGGTGAAGGCCGAGGATGCCGGCTGGCTGGCAAGGATCAGTGCCGGCCGACCGGGGTGGGCCATCGAAGCGGCAGCGGATGCGGATGTGGTGGAGGAGCGACGGCAAGCGCTCGACTGGATGGCAGCGCTGCCCGAGGCCACGCGCCAGCAGCGGTTCGCCTGGGCGGAGGGCCTGGCCGGCGACTTTCACAAGAGCCGGGCGAAGGTGGCCGCCGTGCTGCAATACTGGATGAGCTGGTGGCGCGACCTCATCCTCCTGCAGGCCGGCTGCGATGACCTGCTGACCAACGTCGATTTCGAGGGGGAGCTGCGGGAGCAGGCGAGACGGCTCACGCTGGCCCAGGTCCGGGCCGGGCTGCGGGCCCTCGAGGAGGCCGGCACCCGGTTGAGGGCAAATGTGAATGCCCGGCTGGCCCTGGAAGCGATGATGTTAGCCCTACCCAGAGCTTCTTAGTTATGGTAACATGCTGTGACGCAATCGAGAGGGATGGCCGATGCCGAATGTAGTTGGCGTCCGCTTCAAGCGGGCCAGTCGCATATATTACTTCGATCCGGGTGAGCTCGGTCTCCAGGTGAGCGACGATGTCATCGTCGAGACCACCCGCGGCACCGAGATCGGGCGGGTGATCGTCGCCCCCACGCAGGTGCTCGAGAACGAAGTGGTCGAGCCGCTGCGGCCGGTGCTGCGCAAGGCGGAGCCGCGCGATCTTCAGTTGCACGACGAGTTCAAAGCGCGAGAGGACCAGGCCTTCGACAAGGCCAAGGAAAAAATTGCCCAGCGCGGGCTGCCGATGAAGCTGGTGCGGGCCGAGTATAACTTCGACGGCAGCCGGCTCACCTTCTTCTTCACGTCCGAGGGGCGGGTAGACTTCCGCCAATTGGTGCGCGACCTGGCCAGCACCTTCCATACGCGCATCGAGCTGCGCCAGATCGGCGTCCGCGATCAGGCCAAGCTCATCGGCGGCCTGGGATGCTGCGGGCGCTCCCTCTGCTGCGCCAGCTTCCTCAGCGACTTCGCCCCGGTTTCCATCAAGATGGCCAAGGACCAGAGCCTGCCCCTGAACCCGATGAAGATCTCCGGCGTCTGCGGCCGCCTGTTGTGCTGCCTGGGATACGAGAACGAGGGCTACTGCGCAGCGAGGGCCAGTATGCCCGCGATGGATGACATAGTCAACACGCCGACGGGCCCCGGCAAAGTCGTCGGGCTGAACGTGCTCAAGGAGACCGTAACCGTGCAACTGGAGAGCCAGGCCATCGTGGAACACCCCGCCTCGGCCGTCACCGTGCTGGACACGGGCGAGGGCCAGCGACAGGGACCGGCCAGGCGCCGACGGCAATAGCGCGGGGGAAGGAAAGGCCGTGGACGCACCGGAAGTCATCGTGGTTGGCGCCGCCTGCGTCGATATCAAGGGCAAGGCGCTGGGGCAGATGATCGATGCCACCTCTAACCCCGGCAAGATCAAGCTCAGCGCCGGAGGAGCGGCCCGCAACATCGCCGAAAACCTGGCCCGCCTGGGGGTGAGCGCTGCCCTTCTGACGGTGGTGGGCAGCGACCCGTTCGGCCACGCCATTCTGGAGCGCAGCAAGGTCAGCGGCCTGGACCTGTCGGGAGTGCTGGTGGTCGAAGGCGCCCGCTCGGCTGCCTACCTGGCCCTGCTGGACCAGGACGGTGAGATGCTGCTGTCCATCGACGATATGGGCATCGCGGGCGCAATGACGCCGGAGTACATCGAGTCCTACCGCGGCCTTTTCCGCCGGGCGAAAATGGTGGTGGTGGACGCCAACATCTCCTCCCGGACGATGACCACGGTGTTCGCCCTGGCGCGGCGCTACCGGGTCCCGGTCTGCGTCAACCCGGTATCGGTGGCGCTGGCCCACAAGGTGAAGCCGCGGCTGAAATACTGCACCATCATCACCCCCAACGCTGCCGAAGCCCAGGTGCTGACCGGGCAGGCCGTCGCCAACGAGCAGCAGGCAGCGCGCGCCGCCCAGCGACTGCTGGCCGCGGGCGTGGAGATCGCCATCATAACCCGCGGCGAGGAAGGGCTCACCTATGCCCACAGCGACGGGGCCGGCAATGTGCCCGCCGTGCGGTGCGAGGTGGCCGACAGCACGGGCGCCAGCGATGCGCTGACGGCCGCGGTGGTGTACGGGCTGGTGAACGGCTTCTCCGTAGACGAGGCGGTGCGGCTGGGGGTGTCAGCCGCCAGCATCGCCCTGATGTCCACGGACACGGTGAACCCCGACATGAGCCTGGAGTACCTCTACGAGACGCTGCGGATATAACTAGCCGCCGGCGCTAGAAGACGCCCCAGTCGGGATTCGGCTGGGGGAGACACAGGACCGCGTCCAGCCGCCGCAGTAGCTCCGGCGGACCTCGCCACGGCGAGTCGCCTGCGGAGACCGACAGCGCATCCGTTGCCGCAAGACCGCTGGCCGGCCGCACTCCCATCCACATGCGGCTGAAGGCGCCGGCGGATGCCGTGAGCGTGGGAAGGGCTGCATCTGCCCCTGCTTCGGCGCTGGATGCCGGCCCCAGAGTGACCACATACTCGCCGGATATGCCGCGCCACGGCGCCGTATCGTCCAGGAAGCGCTCGATGGGATCGGACAGATGGAGGTTGAAGCGGAGCGGTCCGCCGCGCAGGTGCGTGCGGGCCAGGCAGCCGGGCAGGTCGAGCATTCGTATCTGCCATCGGGCAACGGCGTCATTGCTGGCCGCGTACCGGGAGCCCTCGCTGGCATGGAACTGTCGCAAGGGCCGCTCGAGCAGGTCCTGTAACTGGATGCCGCCCGGCTCGCGCATCTTCACCAGGTGCACCTGGTCACCCAGCCCCTTGATGAGGGCCATCAGCTCCCGAAACTGCCAGGGCGTCTGGTAGGTCATCCACTCGACCCGGTACCCGCCGTCAGCGAAGACCACCTCCACGCTGCCGTCGAGGTCGGTCTCCTCGGTCCAGGGGCTTGCAGGGACCCACTTTGTTGTATTGATAGCAATTCAGGACACAAGATGCAAACAGACGGCCTTTCGGAGATAATGGCACTGCTTTGCGAAGCTAATACCATCATCCGGAGGCCGTCTGATACCAG
>JAMCWG010000099.1 GCA_023475235.1 Chloroflexota bacterium | reverse complement strand
CAGTACACGCTACAGGTCGAGCTGCTCGACGGTGCCCAGCCGGTTGGGCCGCCGGTCACGCTCGGCACACTGGATGTCCAGGAGCGCCCTCACCAGTTCGACCTTCCGAGCGTACAATCGCCGCTGGCCGTGGACCTCGGCGGCGGCGTGCGCCTGCTGGGGTACGACCTGAGCACTTCGGCGCCGGCGCTGGGCCAAACCGTGCGCCTCACCCTGTACTGGCAGGCTCGCGGCTCGATGGACACGAGCTACACGGTCTTCGTGCATCTGCTGGATGGGGAACAGAAGGTGGTGTCTCAGCACGACGGCCTCCCCGGTGAGGGCCGGATGCCCACCACGGCCTGGGCGAAGGATGAGGTGGTCTCCGACACTCACGAGCTGGCGCTGCCCCGCGCCCTTCCTGCCGGGACGTACCAGCTCGAAGTGGGTATGTACGACGCCGCCACGGGAGAGCGGCTGCCGGTGGCGGCAGGCGGCGAGGCGGCCACCCACGTCGATGCGGCGGCGCGGCGGGTGCTGCTGCGAACAATCACGTTGGATGTGCGATGAGTGCGATAATGTACAGAAGCGGCAGCCTGAATGTGAGCCTCAGCACGCCGCATATGAACGCGCGAGACCGAGACTCGAGGAGCCAATGTCTGCAACGGCACGCGGAGCCCGCGCCAAACCGATAGCCATTCTAGCATCGAAAGCTCTTGTGGCCGGAGTCGCGGCCTCGGTGGCCCTGGCCGGCGCCCTTCGCGTCGCCTTCGGGCCGCACATCCGCGAAGATGCCTACATAACCCTCCGGTACGCCAAGCATATTGCGGCCGGCCACGGATTCGTCTTCACTCCAGGCGAGCACGTCCTCGGCACCACCACACCGCTATTCGCGCTCCTGCTGGGCGGGCTGGCACGGGCCGGGATCGACCCGATTGCTGCTGCCGTCGGCATAAGCATCCTCTGCGACATGATAGCTGTGACCGTTCTCAGCCTGGTCGCCGCCAGGTACCTCCCGCGGCTGGGCGTGTTCTTCGCTGCCCTCTCCTATGCGCTGCTATCACCCCTGGTCTCTTACGCTGTCTCTGGAATGGAGACATCTCTCTACACGCTGCTCGTCCTGTCGACGGTGCTCCTGTATGTGCAGGGGAGAATGCGGGCGACCGGTCTCCTGTGCGCCCTGCTGGTCCTGACCCGCCCCGACGGCGCCATCCTCGCCGCGGTCCTCGCCCTGCATATGCTGCTCCGCCGGCCGGCGGGCGCGGCGAAAGCAGCGATCGTTTTCGGGTTGGCACTGGTGCCCTGGCTGGCTTTCGCCACCGCGTACTTCGGCTCACCGGTCCCCCAGTCGATGGTGGCCAAGGCACAGTACTTGCCGCCTGACCCTTTCTTCTCGGCACGCAACCTGATGCGCTATTTCGGAGATACGGACAACCGCTGGTTCCTCCCTCTGAGCTTCGTTTTTGTCCTGGGCACGATTCGCCTAAAGTGGGACCGGGCGCCGGCGCTCTTGATGGCGTGGGCTGCCTCCTATTCCCTCGCGTTCATGATTTCAAATAAGTTCTACTTTCCGGACTGGCCCTTCGAGTGGTATTTTGTGCCGCTGCTGGCACCCTTCGCCCTCGGCATCGGCGCTGGGTTGGAGCGGATGGTATCTGCCCTCACACGGGAAGCTTCGCTGATATCGCCTGCCAGGGCCGTCAGATGGCTCCGGCCGGCGATTGCGGGCAGCGCCGCAATTGTCTTCCTGTTCGGGTACGGAGCAGTCCTCCAATATCAGCATTCGGAATTGGCGAGGGTGGTAGGCGGGCGAGAGGACAAGTACAGGCAACTGGCGCAGCGCATCGATGAAATGGGCATTCAGGACGAAACGGTCGCAGCAATCGAGATCGGCGCGTTCTCTTATTACTACCCGGGGCCGATTCTGGACCTGTGCGGCCTGGTCACTCCTCACGTCAGTGGAACGGACCCCACAGGCCGGGCGTATTCCCTCTCTCCACTCCCAGAAAATGCAGCCAGCGTGCTCTATGCCGTGCGCCCGCCCTGGATCATGAGCTATGAGGACATGCTGCCGGACGAGGTGAGGAGGGCAGCTTGGTTCCAGCGGGAGTACAAGCCGGTCTATGCTGTGGGGACGTGGGAAGGACGCCGAGTCACACTGCTCCGCCGTTATTCGGCCCCGACCACGCCGAGTTCAAGTTTGCGGGTCCAACCGGAACTGCTTGGGGACAGCCTGGAGCTGTTGAGCTCGGAGGCCCAAATAAAGCCTTTGGGGTCGGGGAAGGTGCTGGTCCAGGTGGACCTCACGTGGAAAGCGTTGCGCCCGATGGGCAAGCGGTACACTATATTTGTGCACCTTCGCGACGCAGCCAATCATCCGGTGGCCCAGAACGACGCCGAGCCTCAGGCGAACGAATACCCGACCACGCGCTGGCGTGCGGATGAGGTAGTGGTCGACAAGCGCGAACTGATCGTGGATGCCGTAAAGCTGGATGGACGGGAAGTGCTGGTCATCGGCGCCTACGAGACGAGCCAGACCAACCCGTTTCGGCATCTCAACTGGTCATCTCCCACGCAAGCGGCCTGGCCGCACGAGCTGCGAATTCCCCTGGCCTCGCTGAGCAAAGGGGAATGACCGCCGGGAACGGAGGAGGTCCGGGCCAGGAAGCTGCGCTCCCTGGAACTGAGCATCGATACAGCAAAGGTTGAGGGTTACACCAAAGGGTGTTTTCATTGTCGCGAAGCAGCAATCTTATGGCACCTGGGATGCCCTGCCTCGCGGCGACCGACTACAACACAAAGAGGAAGCAATGCTGCGGTATTCTCGATTGGTAGATTTGTCCCAAGTGCTACACCCGGGCAAAGAGGCGCGCCGCCTTAAGATTGAGATGATCGGCGCCGACACGGTGGCCGACGTCGCCCGCCTGCCGGGGCAGTGGTACATCATGCACAACGTGAGCATCGTCACCCATATCGGCACCCATATCGAGGTGCCGTACCACATTCTACAAAAGGGCAACGACCTGGCCCAGGTGCCGCTGGAGTCGCTGATGGGCGAAGCCGTGGTCCTCGATCTGACGGCTGCACCCCCGCGGTCCGAGATCGGCGCCGGACAGTTGCGTGAGGCGACCGCGAAGGTCGGCGGCATTCGCCGCGGCGACATCGTCTTCGTCGGCTCCGACTACGAGGGCGAGCGCCAGAGTCAATCGCCGTATCTGGGCACCGACGCCGTGGACTGGCTCGTTGCCCAGGGGATAAAGATGATAGGCTTCGACGGAGGGATGGAGGTCCCCGGCAGCGAGCACCACGTCAATCATCACGCCTTTCTGGACCGGGACATCTGCATCATCGAGAACGTGGTGAACCTGCGTGAGGTGAGGGCGGCCCGCTTCACGGCTATCGCCCTGCCCATTGCCGTGGAAAAGCTGGAGTCGTTCCCCCTGCGTGTGATAGCCCTGGAAGATTAATATTGCACCACGGTAAAGATGAGCAGTGTCATTCTGAGCCGCAATGGAGCGAAGGCGAAGAATCCCCGCACTGCTGCTGAGACCCTTCGCGGAGCTTATCCTGAACGGAGCGAAGGGCCCAAGGTGACAGGGATTCAAAGCCGTTGTGCTTGGCAATTGATGGAGCGCCCCGGCGCGATGCGCGGCCGACTTGATGGAGTAATCTAGCACGTTCTGCGTCGTATTCTCATGCGTTGAATCGCCTGAAACTACGTGAAATTGCCTACGATTACCACTTGTATAGCTGCCTACGTTATGCTAATGTACCATCGAGTCGTGAATAGCATGCCGGTGCGCCGCTCGGACCGGCTAGCGACCTCAGGCAACGGAATAAATGTCCCAAGAAGGGCAAAGACATGGAGGAGTGTGTTGTCAAAAATTGCACGCGCTGTTGCTCTTTTCGGCCTGGTCATTCTCATAACGGCGATAATCATCGCCTGCCAGGCCCCGGCACCCACCGCCGTTCCCACTAAGCCGCCTGCGGCCCCGACAACGGCCCCGGCTGCGGCAACCAAGCCCCCCGCACCAGCGGCTACTACCGCGCCCACGACGGCCCCGGCTGCAGCGACCAAGCCAGCAGCTCCGGCAGCCACCACCGCCCCGGCAGCAACGGCTGCGCCGACCAAGCCTGCTCCGGCAGCCACGACGGCACCCGCTGCGGCGACCAAGCCCGCCGCGGGCGGACCGCCGCCTCAGCCGGCCTTCCACGTGGGGGCTGCGTACTCGAACTGCACTTCCTGCCATCAGGTAGGCGGCGGGGTCAAGCCACTGCCGGCAGACCACACTGGCCGCACGGCGGACCAGTGCGCGGGCTGCCACAAGCCTCCGCAGAGCTAGACCGCTCGTAGCACACACCAACAGGGGCCGCCGGGGCGGCCCCTGTTTCGCGCCATTCTCTCCCCTTCCCGCCGCCCTCTTTTTCTGATATGCTGCATTCTCGAAACACGGCGGGAGACCGCTCGAAGAATTGACACGGCCCAAGGCCGATGTTATCTTTCTCCCGAAGAGGCAGGGAAGCCCGGCGGCTTTTCCCGGCCGTTTACTGCGAGGTGTTTATGGCTACGAAAGCGTATATCCTGATCCGGACCGAGGTGGGCAAGACCTCAGACATCGCTACGGCAATGCGAAGCATCACGGGGGTCACTGCCGTGGACCTCGTCTCCGGCCCGTACGACATCGTGGCTGTCGCCGAGGGCCAGGACGCCAACGCGGTGGGACGCCTGGTGCTCAACCAGATGCACGGCCTCGAGGGCCTGTGCAGCACGCTGACCTGCGTCGTCATCGGGTGAGGCAGCGTTCGCACTCGTCGATGCACACAGGTCACTTCAATCGGATGGCAGATACCGATGGCAGGCAGCCTTGAGGCGAAGCTAGAGACGGTGGCCGACTGGATAGCGGCGGCCAGGCACGTAGTGGTGTTCACCGGCGCCGGTGTCAGCACGGAGTCGGGCATTCCCGATTTCCGGGGACCCGGCGGTATCTGGTCGCGCTATTCCCCCATAACCTATCAGGAGTTCATCTCCGACCCCGAGGCGCGCCGCGAGTCGTGGCGGCGTAGCAGGGAGAGCTATTCCCAGTTCGCCGCCGCGCAGCCCAACGCCGCGCACCTCGCCATCGCCGAGCTTGAGCGCCTCGGGAAGCTGGAGTGCGTCATCACCCAGAACGTGGACAACCTCCACCAGCGGGCCGGAAATACCAGGGTCATCGAGCTGCACGGCAACAGTCAATGGGTCGTTTGCCTGGAGTGCGGAAAGCGCTACCCGCGTGCCGAGATACAGGCGTGGCTGGAGAGGGGAGTGGAGATGCCCGCCTGCGAGCAATGCGGAGGAATCTTGAAGTCGGCGACCGTGGCATTCGGTCAAGCGATGCCCGAGCGGGAGACCACAGAAGCGGAGACCTATTCCAGGGCCTGCGATGTCTTCATCGTGGTGGGCTCGTCGCTGGTGGTCTACCCGGCCGCCTATATGCCCCGCTACGCCAAGCAGAGCGGGGCACGCGTGGTGCTGGTGAATGCCTCGGAGACGGACTTCGACCACCGGGCCGACGCGATCTTCCACGAACGCGCCGGGGAAGTATTGCCCCGGTTGGTGGATATGGTGCGGGCCAGGCTCCCTGCCCTGCCAGAGGGGCCGCCTGCCGCATAAAGTGCCTGGACAGGAGAGGCGGACTGTCTTGCCCTATTTCGCGGCTGACGGTTCGTGTTCGCCCCAGGCATATTTCAAGTGAAGGGAGGAGCATATTGTCCAGAGGTACAGTCCTACGATTTCTTGTCCTGGCCGCGCTGCTGGCGTCGGTGGCGGCGTTGCCGGCGTCGCCAGCGTTTGCCGACGGTGGAAACGTGCTGGCCAATCCCAGCTTCGAGATGGGAATGCATCGGACCAGCCTCTCGTCCTGGGTCAGCGACGGCTGGAACCCGTGGTTCATCCACGGCGCCGTAAGCCCCAGCCTGGGCCGCGAGCCCGAGTTCGCCGTCCGGAATCGGCCTAAGGAAGCCCACAACGGCACCTGGTCGATGGCCTGGTTCAACTCCTACGGCACACATAACGGGGGCATCTACCAGACGGTTGCCGCCCCGAAGGGGGCTGTGGCCACCTTCTCCTTGTGGATGGTCGGGCATTCCAGCAAGAACGACACCGACATCTTCGGGCCGTCGACGAGCGTCTATCAGAAATGGGTGGGCATCGACCCGTACGGAGGCACCAATCCCCAAGGGCCTAATGTCATCTGGACGGGACCCGAAGTTACGACGGACAAATGGGTGCAGATGGTGGTGACGGCGACGGTGCAGGGCGATGCGGTGACAGTGTTCGCCAGAGGCGAGCCGTTCTTTCCGGTGAAGAACAACGCGGTCGTGGTCGACGATGCCAGCCTCACCTTCAGCGCTGCCCCGGCTGGCGCAGCGCCCCCGGCGCCTCCTGCGGATACCGCTGGCATTCCGGGCCTTGAGGGGGACCAAACGACCTTCGTCGAGACAGGCCACACCGTGGCCGGAACGTGGCTGGACTGGTTCAACAACCACGGGGGCGCGGACGTGCTGGGGCTGCCGCGCAGCGACGTGATCAAGGACCCGCTGCAGAAATGGTATAGCCAGTATTTCCAGCGGGCCGTGCTCGACTGGAAGACCAACCCGGACGGCGCGCCCGTCATCGAGCGCCGTCTCTTGGGCGACCTGCTGTACCCGGACAACGACCCGCCTCTGACCGAAGACCAGGCCCCGGCGGACGATTACGAATTCTTCCCGTTCGATAAAGACAAGAAGACCGGGCTGGGCCACTTCGTGGCCAACTACACGGCCGATGGGCAGTGGACCGGCTTCCTGGACTTCTTCCGTCATTATGGCGGGGTAGAGACCTTCGGCTATCCCAAGGAAGAGCCCAAGCTGCGTGCCGGCGTCTGGACTCAGCGCTTCCAAGCGGCCACGTTCGAGTACCATCCAGAGAACGACATCGACGGCTTCGTCCCCGGCACCGAAGTCCCGTATCGTGACTTCGCGGTCATGCTGGACCTGCTGGGTGACCGGTACGCCGCCGCCAACAAGATCGACCTCAAGTAATTCACGATGGGCCCTGCTGCGCGGTCACGCCTTGGCAGGGCCTATCCATATGTTGTGGCAAACGCGTCGGAGAAGTGGATGAGGAGCGTTGGATGCCGTTCGAAGTCCTGCTAGTCAACCCGAACCAGATGAAGCCGGCCATTGCGCCGCTGGCCCTGGACTACCTGGCCGACTCGTTGGCCGAAGCCGGCTACGCGGCCTCGCTCCTCGACCTCTGCTTCGCTTCGGATTGCGAGCAAGCCATCGCCGACCTTCTCCGGTCGCACGATCCGGCGCTGATCGCCATCACCTTCCGCAACACCGACGACTGCTATTGCACAGGCCAGGACTTCTTCGTGCCCCGCCTCCGGGAGATAGTACAGGGCCTGCGCGCCCGCACCGGCGCACCCATCGTTCTGGGCGGGGTCGGCTTCTCCCTTATGCCGGAGGCGATACTGCAATACTGTGGCCTCGATCTCGGCATCGCCGGCGATGGAGAAAAGGCGTTTGTAGAGCTGGCGCGCTCCCTGGAACGCGGCGAGGACTATCACGCCGTTCCCGGCCTCGTGTATCGCACGGCCGACAGGTTCGTGCGAAACCCGCCGCGGTATGTTGATATGACAAGGTTGCCGCGCCGTCGCAGAGCCCTGGTCGACAACGCGCGGTACTTCCGCGAAGGCGGGCAGGGGGCTTCGAGACCAAGCGAGGCTGCAACATGCCCTGCACCTACTGCGCCGATCCCATCGCCAAGGGCCGGGCCATCCGGATGCTGCCGCCGGCGCGCGTCGCCGACGAGATGGAGGCGCTGAGCGCTCAAGGCGTCGACTGCCTTCATACCTGTGACTGCGAGTTCAACCTGCCCATCGAGCACGCCGGGGCCGTGTGCGACGAGATTATCCGTCGCCGGCTGCCGATGCACTGGTACGCCTACGCCAGCCCGGCCCCCTTCACCCCGGCGCTGGCCCGGCTGATGCGCGAGGCCGGCTGCATCGGCATAAACTTCGGCGTCGACAGCGGCAGCGACGCGATGCTGGCCGCCCTGGGCCACCACTTCCGGGCCGGCGACGTGCGGGAGACCGCTCGCGTCTGCCGCCAGGCCGGGCTGAGCAGTATGTTCGACCTCATGCTGGGCGGACCAGGCGAGACGCTGGAAACCATGAGGGAGACCATCGACCTGATGCGGGAAGTCGAGCCTGACCGGGTGGGGTTGGCCATCGGCGTGCGGGTGTATCCCGGCACGAGACTGGCGCGCCAGGTGGCCGCCGAGGGCATCGCGGCGGACAACCCGAACCTGCGCGGCACCATCGCCCCGGACCTCTTCGCCCCTATCTTCTACCTGTCGGCGGCGCTGGGAGACGATCCCTTCGGCTACGTGGCCGGGCTGGTGGGCGGCGACCAGCGGTTCTTCTTTTCGGCGCGGGAGGAAGCGGAGCGCAACTATAACTACAACGACAACAGCGTGCTGGTAGAGGCCATCCGGCGGGGATACCGGGGCGCATACTGGGACATACTGCGCCGGCTGGCGGACGAGGTTGTCCCACAGAGCTAGTTCAGGACATCCGAATGGGTGGCCGGCATCGGCTCCAGGTGGGACAGGCTGGCCCCCGACGAGCGGCACCGCCTACGACCACTCGGCGTAGCGCACGTAAAAGCCCTCCGACTCCCCCCTGTACGGCTCGGGCGTCGCCTGCACATCGGCGACGTAGGCGGCCGGCGGGCCGTGCCGCGCCCACGCTACCACCTGCTCGACGTCCTCTTTCTCACCCTCAAGCACCGCCTCGACCCGTCCATCGCCCAGGTTCCGCACCCAGCCGCCGACATAATGGGAAATGGCCTGGCTGCGCATGGCCGAGCGGAAGTTGACGCCCTGCACGCGGCCGCTGATGAGGACCCGATAGCGTACCTTGGCCAACCGGCTATGCTCCTGCAGGCCCCTGACGAGCAGCGGCGGCCGCCAGCGCAGCCCGCACCTCATCGTCGGTGACCTGCGAGAACTCGTCATAGAAGAGGCCCACGGCGTAGAACGGCGACGGCACCAGAAGAGATATCACCCGGTCAGCGCGGGACCCCAGAGCTTCCACCGCCTCGCGCGACCCCACCGGCACCGCCACGACCACTTCACTTGCCCCGGCCTGCCTCACCGCCACAGCCGCCGCCAGCATCGTGTATCCGGTGGCCATACCGTCGTCCACCAGGATGGCGCGCTTTCCCACCAGGGAAGGGAGGTCTCTCCCATCCCGGTACAGGGCCTTGCGCCGCTCGATCTCCGCCCGCGCTTCGGCGAGCTCACGCTGGAGGTAAGCATTGCTGATGGCGAATTGGTGCATCACCTCCCGGCTGTACTGCGGCTCCCCTACCTCGGCTACGGCACCGATGGCATACTCCGGATTGCCGGGCGCCCCGAGCTTGCGGACGATCAGCACATCGAGGGGAAGGGCTAGCTGGGCCGCCACCTCGCGGGCAACGATCACGCCACCGCGCGGTAGCCCCAGGACAATGGAAGCGGACCCGGCGTATTCCCCCATCGCCGCCGCTAGAGCCTGGCCAGCCTGCTGCCGGTCGCGGTATCGCATTCGCATCGCTGCCCTCCTGCACATCCATTTCCGACGCACGAGTTCCTGGAGGAGACTTCATCAACGATTGTATCACGTTATGAGTACAATAACGGGAGCACTGTGAAGATTATCATCATCCTCATCATCTCGTGGTATGATAGTCATAGGCATTTTGGCTATCGTCTCACTCCTGACCTGGCACGTGTTTGTGTGTTGTTTCGCAAAGGAGCGGATAAAGGAGAGGAGAAGATGAGAAGAAGCGTTTGCCTGCCGATTGCTGCACTGGTTATCTTTGGCCTGCTCGTGGCCTGCGCTCCCACAGAACCCACTGCGGTCCCCTCCGCGCCCACGGTTGTGCCCAAGGCCGAGCCGGCCGCCACTCCGAAGCCGGCGACGCCAGTCCCGACGCCGGGCCCCAAGATAAAGCGCGGCGGTACCCTCCGCTACGCTGAGACGGGGTCCATGGCCACAACCGACCCCATTCGGAGCAATCTGTTCACACAGATAAGCATGCGGCTTCTGTACGATGCCCTCTTCCGCTACAGGCTGATGGATGACAAGACCGGCCGGCATGAGCTCCAGGGCAACCTGGTGGAGTCGTGGAAACTGGATGACCCCAAGACCTTCACCTTCAAGCTGCGGCAGGGCGTCAAGTTCCACGATGGCAGCGTCTGGAATGCCGAGGTGGCAAAGTGGAACCTCGACCGTGCCCTCACTGACAAGACGAGCACGGCCAAGCCTATGATCGAGGCCATCGATTCGGTCGAGGTCGTGGATCCTAACACGATACGGCTCAAGCTGAAGACGCCCAACGCCGGGCTACTGATCAACCTGTCAGGGGTCATCACGCCGGTCAGCATCGTGTCCAAGGCCGCGATGGACAGCTTGGGTCCGGACGGCTTCAACAACAAGCCATCGGGCACCGGACCTTTCCAGTTCCAGGAATGGATACGGGATGACCGCATAAGCGTGAAGAAATTCGATGGGTACTGGCGGATGGGGGCCGATGGCAAGCCGCTGCCTTACGTCGACGGGTTAGTATCGCGAGTGATCCCGGATACGACGGTGATGCTGATGGAGCTGAGGGCGGGTACGCTCGATATAGTCAAAGAGCTCGAGCCGAAGGACGTGGTCGAGGCACAGAAGAACCCCGATCTCATCTATTGGGCGCATCCTGCCGCCCCCTCCACCAGACATTTGGGCCTCAACGAGGTGAAGGGGCCCTTCGCCGGCGACGCCAACATCAAGCTCCGCCAGGCCTTGCTGTACGCCACCGACAAGGACACCATCGCCAAGACCCTCACCTTTGGCCTGGGCTACGCGCTGAAGTACCCTTCCTGGCCGCCGAACTACCTTGGCTACGACGAGACGATACCGCACTACAGCTTCGACTTGAACAAGGCCAAGCAGCTAATGGCCGAGTCGGGGGTAGCGACCCTCAACACAGCCGTCACCTCCGTCAACCGGCCAATTGACGTCCGCATAGCTCAGATGCTTCAGCAAATGTGGGGCCAGATCGGCATCAAGGCCGAGGCGGAGGCATTCGAGCGGGTGGCCGCCATGTCCAAGATGATCAGCGGCGAAACCACCATATCGATTTGGGGCGGCGAGGTCGGGGCCGATGCCGACCAGAACACCCGCAACTTCGGCACCGGTGCCCCGGGCAACTACTCCGGCTTGACCGACCCGCGGGTGGACAAGCTGCTGGAGCAGGCCCGCAGCACGTACGACGAGAAGGAGCGCGCCGCCTACTACAAGCAGCTCCAGACCATTGTCTACGAGCACGCGTCGTTGACCGGCATCTACTACTTCCCGTGGGCCATGGTCTACAATAAGTCGGTCAAGGGTGCCACTTCCCAGTGGAAGACGGCAGACTTGAGCGAGATATGGCTGGACCGATAGGCGCGGCAGGTTGCCGATAACTTGATCGGGCCGCCTTGCTAATAGCTGAGGCGGCCCGAGAAAGATAGACCGTCCGTCTTTAGCGGCCTAGCTTCTGCTCGACCTGGCGCAGGGCCAGCTCCAGGTCCCGCTGGCGGGCGGCGACGGTCAGGTCCCCGCGAGAGCGCTCGACGGTGGCGCGCTGCGCGTCCGTGGTGCGGCGCAGGCCGCCCGTCATCGCCTCGGGATAGTCGATGGTCGCCAGGATATTGCAGATGTCGTCCATCGCCGGCAGGATAGACTCTGCCCGCTCCACATCGCCCCGCCGCAGGCAGTCGAGCAGATGGCGGCGCAGCTCGCCCACCGCCTCGCCCAGGCCGTTCAGGTATGGCACGTAGCCGATGTCCAGGTCCTCGGGCGTCGGCAGATCCTGGCCCAGCAGCAGTGCCTTGAACGTCGACGCCTCGGCGTACTCCTTCAGCGCGTCCTGCACGAAGCCCGTGTAGTAGATGTCGGGCTGATCGGTCTGGTAGCGGGAGACCTCGCTCACCGAGGCCGCCGTCTGCTGTAGCAGGGTCTCGGCCGCGGCCAGGTCGTTGCGGTGCAGGGCGCGGATGGTGTTCGCCGAGGAACGGACGATCTCCCGGGATGCGGCGAGGGCCCGTTCCCGCGCCTCGTTCTTCTGCTCGAAGAAGGCGCGAGCAGCCTCGCCGATGCTCTCCAGATCGCTCACGAGCGGCTCCGGGGGGCCGCCTTCAGCTTCGACAGCCCGTACTCGATCCGCTCCAGCGCTTTGCCCAGGTTCTCAATGGAGTTGGCGTAGGAGAACCGGACGTGTCCTGCGCCGTACTCGCCGAAGGCCGTGCCGGCAAGGCTGGCCACGCCAAAGTCGAGCATCTTGTCCCCGAACTCGTCGCCGGTCAGGCCCGTTTCCTCGATGTTCGGGAACACGTAGAATGCGCCGGCGGGCAGAAGGCAGCGCATACCCGGTATCTGGTTGATGCCGTCCACCACGAAGTCGCGGCGCCGCCGGAACTCCTGCACCATTGCCATCGGCTCGTCCTGCGGACCCTTCAGGGCGGCGATGCAGGCGTGCTGCGCGTAGGCCGCCGTGCAGGAGACGCTGTTCGTCATCAGGCGGGTGATGGGCTCGACCAGCTCTTCGGGGAAGATGCCGTAGCCCAGCCGCCAGCCGGTCATCGCGTAGGTCTTGGAGAAGCCGTCCAGGATGATGGTGTTCTTTAGCATATCGGGGATACTGGCGATGCTGAAGAACTCTCCATCGTAGATGATGCGACGGTATACCTCGTCGGCCATAACCAGGATGTCCCGCTCCATACAGATGGCCGCTACCTCTTGCAGGTCCTCTTTGCTGAGCGAGCCGCCCGTAGGATTGTGGGGGTAATTGAGGATGATCATCTTCGTCCTGTCGGTGATCTTGCTCTTCAGCTCATCTATGTCAAAAGAGAACTGCCTCTCCTCACGCAGCGGAATGGGAACAGGCCTGGCCCCCACGAACGTGATCATCGATTCGTACACCGGAAAGCCCGGGTTCGGATAGATGACCTCGTCGCCGGGATTGGCCACGGCCATCATTCCGAAGAAGATCACCGGCTTGGCGCCCGGCATAACCACCACGTGGTCGGGGTTAACATCGATGCCTCGCACCGCCGAAGCTTCCTCGGCGATGGCCCGCCGCAGCTCGGGTATGCCCGGAGAGGCCGTGTAGTGAGTCTGCCCGGCCAGCAGGGCCTGGTACGCGGCCTCGATGATATGGCGCGGCGTCGGGAAGTCGGGCTCGCCGATCTCCAGGTGCACCATGTCCTTGCCCTGCGCCTCGAGGGCCTTGGCTTTGGCTAATACAACGAAGGCACTCTCGGTGCCGAGATTACTCATCCTATCGGCTACTCGCATTGGCAATCTCCTTTTCGACTTTCTCCACTCGCACGGCGCATACCTTGAGCTCCGGCGCTTTAGCCACGGGGTCCAGTGCCGGGCTGGTGAGGGCGTTGGTGAGCACTTCGGCGAAGTGGAAGGACATGAACACGGATCCCGGCGGCGTGCGGTCGGTCAGTTCGGCCTTCACGAACACCTGTCCCCGCCTGGAGGCCACGTGCACTGTCTCCCCCTGCGCAATCTCCAGACGCTCGGCGTCCCTGGGATTTATCTCCACCCTGGCCTCCGGCGCGATCTGGGTCAGACCCTTCACCCGGCGGGTCAGCGTCCCGGTGTGAAAATGATACAACAAACGGCCGGTGTTGAGGAAGAGCGGGTATTCGGCGTCGGGCATCTCTGCTGGCGGGATGTGCCGCACGGGCGTGAACCTGCCGCGCCCGCGGGTGAACCGGCCGATGTGCAGCCGGGGCGTCCCCGGATGCCCGGCGTCGGGGCACGGCCAGTGCAGGCCGCCGCTCTCCAGGCGTTCGAACGAGATGCCGCCGTAGGACGGCGTGAGCGTGGCGATCTCGGCCATGATCTCCGACGGATGGGAGAAGGCGAAGCCCGCCACGGGCCGGCCCAGCTTCTCCAGGGTCCGGCTCGCCACTTCCGCCACGATCTGCCAGTCGGCGCGGCTGCTGCCGACTGGCGGGATAGCCTGCCGGACGCGCTGGACGCGGCGCTCGGTGCTGGTGAAAGTACCGTCCTTCTCGGCGAAGCTTGCCCCGGGCAGCACCACATCGGCCATCTGGGCCGTCTCGGACAGGAAGATGTCCTGCACCACCAGGAAGTCCAGGTTCTCCAGGGCCTGGCGGACGTGGTTGGCGTCGGCATCGCTGACCGCCGGGTTCTCGCCCATAATGTACATCGCGCGAATGCGGCCTTCGTGCACCGCGGCCATGATCTCCGATTCGGTCAAGCCGGGCGCCTCCGGCAGCGGCGCACCCCAGGCCGCCTCGAACTTGGCGCGGGCCTCCGCGTTGGCCACCGGCTGGTAACCGGTGAACACGTTGGGCAGGCAGCCCATGTCGCACGCCCCCTGCACGTTGTTGTGTCCCCGCAGCGGGTTGACGCCGCCGCCCTCCACGCCGATGTTGCCGGTGAGCATTGCCAGATTGGCGACGGCGAAGACATTGTCGGTGCCAGTGCGGTGCAGGGTTATGCCCAGCGTGTAGGCTATCGCGCTGTTGCCGAAGGGCGGTCTGGCGTAGAGCCGGGCCGCCGCGCGCAGGGTGTCCGGCTCGACGCCGGTGATATCCTGCACCACATCCGGCGTGTACTTCTCCACCGCGGCCCGCCACTCGGCGAAGCCCTCCGTGCGCTCGTCGACATAGGCCTGGTCCCACAGCCCTTCGTTCAGGATGACCCACGCTATGCCGTTGAGCAGGGCCACGTCGGTGCCCGAGCGGTTCTGAAGCCAGACGTCGGCCTCCTCGCACAGGTCGATGTATTTCGGGTTGGCCACGATCAGCTTAGCGCCATGCTGTCGCACCGCCTTCTTTATCCGCAGGGCGATGATGGGATGGCCCACCGTCGTGTTGGAGCCAATGACCAGGATGCACCCCGCGCGCTCCAGATCGGAGATGGGATTGGTCATCGCACCGCTCCCCAGCACAGTGGCCAGACCGGCCACGGATGGGGAGTGTCACCTGCGTGCGCAGTGATCGATGTTGTTGGTCTCCATCACTGCGCGTGTGAACTTCTGCAGGAGATAGTTCTCCTCGTTGGTGCACTTGGCCGAGGCCAGGCCGGCGAAGGCGCCCTTGTGCTCCGCCAGCTTGCTGGCCACCAGGTCCAGCGCCTCGTCCCAGCTCGCCGGCTCCAGCGCGCCGTTCTTCCGGATGAGGGGCGCGGTCAGCCGGTCGGGGTGGTTGGCGAAATCGTAGCCGAAGCGGCCCTTGACGCACAGATGGCCCTCGCTGGCGTCGTTGGCCGGGTCGCCGCGCACGCCGACGATCTTGTCGCCGCGCATCTGCAGGTACAGCGAGCAGCCGGAGCCGCAGTAGGTGCAGACGGTCAGCACCTCCCGGTCGGGCAGCCCGTAGTACGACTTCTCCACCAGCGCGCCGGTGGGACAGGAGGCAAGGCACTCGCCGCACGACACGCAGCGGGAGTCGGCCAGCGGCTGGTCCAAGAAAGCGCCGATCTTGGTGGCGAAGCCCCGGTAGATGTAGTCGATGGCATTGACCTGGGTGACCTCGTCGCAGGCCCGCACGCAGCGTCCGCACAGGATGCACTTCTCCAGGTCGCGGTCGAAGAAGGGATTGCTCTCGTCGAAGGCCGTGGGCCGCTCAAGGCGCGGCAACCGCCGCTCGCTTATGCCCAGGTACGCCGCCATCCGCTGCAGCTCGCAGCGCTGGTTCTTCCGGCAGACCAGGCAGTTGTCGGGGTGGTCGGAAAGCAACAGCTCCATCGTCATGCGGCGGGCCTGCATCAGGGCCGGCGTCTCGGTGCGGACCACCATCCCCTCGGTGGCGATGGTGCTGCAGGCAGCCGGCAGGCCGCGCATGCCGTCGATCTCCACGATGCAGAGCCGGCAGGCACCGTACGGGGCCAGGTCTTCGGCATAGCAGAGGTTGGGTATATAGATATTGGCAGCGAGCGCAGCCTGCAGCACGGTCTGTCCGGGCCGGGCCTCGACCCCCTGCCCATCAACGGTAATCGTCGGCATTTCCTATTCCTCCTCCAGATCACAGTGGAGGCAGCGCTGGGCTTGGTGTAGCGCCGTTGGCTCGTCATAGCCGGCCTCGACCTCGGCAAACTTCCCCTGCCGCAGTCCCACCGGTACCAGCGGCACCGGCTCGCGGAGCAGCTCGGCCGAATCCTCCGGGATGGGCCAGTGCGTGCCCTGCTTCCATGTCTGCTTCTCGTGGAACAGCACCGGCTCCACCAACTCGCCACGCAGGTAACGGTCGATGGAGATGGCGGCGCGATGGCCGGCGGCGATGGCTTTGATGACCGTCGCCGGCCCGCTGACGGCGTCGCCTCCAGCGAAGACGTCGGGGAGGGATGTGGCCGCGGTCAGCGGGTCCGCCGGGATGGGACGTCCCGCCGAGACCTCGACGCCGTCCAGGATTCCCGGCGAAACGGCCGGAGCCTGGCCGATGGCGGCGATGACGGTGTCCACTTCCAGCACGAGCTCCGCGCCGGGCTCCGGCACGGGCCGGCGTCGTCCGCTATCGTCGAAGGCGCCGGGCCGCATCCGCTGGCACCGCAGGCCGGTCACCCTGTCTGCGCCCAGCACCTCGAGCGGCGCAGCCATAAGGTGGAGCTGCACACCCTCTCGCTCGGCCTCCTCGATCTCCTCTTCCTGGGCCGGCATATCCTCCCGCTGGCGCCGGTAGACCAGATGCACCTCCTCGGCGCCCAGTCGAATGGCCACACGCGCGGCGTCCATCGCCACATTGCCGCCGCCGACGACGGCCACCCGCCGCCCGATGCACGGCTTCTTGCACAGGTTCACGTCCCGGAGGAACTCCACCGCCGGCAGCACGCCCGCCTTGTCCTCGCCGGGAATGCGCATCGACTGGCTGCGGTGGGCCCCGACGGCCACGAAGAAGGCCCGGTAGCCCTCCTTCCGCAAGTCGTCCAGGGTCCTATCTGGGCCGATTGGGCTGTTGGTGCGAATCTCGACGCCCAGCCGCGTGATCTGGAGGAGGCATAGGA
>JAMCWG010000132.1:539-3369 GCA_023475235.1 Chloroflexota bacterium | reverse complement strand
GGGGCGCTTATCGCGGGCGCGGCAGCCTCGGCCCTTTGTGTTATGATGGTCGGAGCAAGCGGCAGTCCCCGCGCGATTGTGTCGCCGGGGCCGGCTGCCGGTATTGATAGGGGAACCCCGGCGCGTCAGGCTGATTAACACGACAACTATGGAGGTGGGTTCAGATGGAGGGGATCAAGAGGGTCGACCACATCGCTTTCGCCGTCAAGAACCTTGAGGAGACGCTGGACCGGGTGCGCCGGCTCTATGGCGGCCAGTACCTCGGGAAGAAGGACGTTCCGCACGAGAAGTACCAGGTGGCCTACGTGATGGTGGGGCAGAACATGATCACCCTGGTGCAGCCCACGTCGCCGGAGAGCTTCGTGGCTCAATTCATCGAGAAGCGCGGCGAGGGCATTCATCACCTGGGAGTTGAGGTAGATAGCCTCGACGAGACCGTGGCCAACCTGCAGGCCGAAGGGGTGAAGGTGACTGACAAGGTCGTGATGGGCGACATGCGCCAGGAGGTGCTGGTGGGTCCGAAAGACGGCCTGGGCACCGTGCTGGAGCTCATAGAGTGGCTGGGCGCGTGCAAGGACGCCCCGGTAGAAGAGCGCGTGAGGCTGATAACCGGCGGATGACGAACGAGGACGACTTCCGGGCGCTAGTCTATGCGGTGGTCGCCCGGATCCCGGAAGGCAAGGTGACGACCTACGGGCTGATCGCGGAGGCAATAGGCCAGCCCCGCGCCGCGCGAGAGGTGGGCCGCGCCCTCGCCGTGCTGCCGGACGACTCCGGCATTCCGGCTCATCGCGTCATCGGCCGCGACGGCAAGCTTGTCGGCGGATGGGCCTTTGGCGGGGAAAACGTGCAGCGGGCGATGCTGGAGGCCGAAGGCGTCGGCTTTCTGCCGGATGGCCGCGTCGACATGGCCCACCACCTCTACGACCCCATCGACCGCCCCCAACTCAGACTATTTGGGGAAGACTAGCAGTTTCACCCGGTCTCTATCTCTTAAGGCGCGTCCGCCTGCGCGGGGATCACTTGCGCGTCGAGTCCCGTCGCCAGCCTTCCCTTTGCCTTCTTCTCGTTAATCATAAATGAGGCAAGGCCGGCCACAAGGGTAGCCGCGATGAATATTGCGATGGCCAACTGGTAGCTGCCCGTACGGTCGAAGATAGCCCCGGCCAGGAACGTCCCTCCACTGCCGCCAAACTGATGCGCAAGGGTGACAAGGCCGAAAAGTGTGCCCACGGAGACCGGTCCATACGTGTCAAGAATCAGAGCGGACGTCAGAGGAGCGGAGACTATCCACACGAGGCCGAAGACCAGCGCAAAGAGATAGAGTGTGGGCTCATCCCTGACCAATAGCAGGAGAACGAGAGAGGCAGCCCGGATAAAGAAGGAGACGCCAAGAGGTCCCTTACGACCCGTCCGGTCCGAGACGGCGCTCAAGATAATCGCCCCCACGGCGCTGCCTGCCCCTATGAGAGAGAGTGCAAAGCCTCCGGCTTCCGGGCTCATCCCGCGATCGGTTGTCAGGGCAGCCAGGTGAGCCGCGAGCGACATGTCGGCGAATCCGCAGATGACCATAATTAGCAGTACAAGCTGGTACGGCCGGTGCCGGAGCGCAGTGGAAATGGGCACACGTTGCGCCCGGACCGTGCCGCCAGCCAAAGTGGAGGACCGCGAAACCGGCCCTCGCCGGACGAGGAGCAACAAAGCGGGGAAGAGGACAAGCCCCACCGCCAGTCCCTGCACCACATATGCGGTCCGCCAGCCAGATGAGATGATGACGAGATTAGTGGCCGGCACAACCAGCATAATACCGGCCGAGGAACCGGCCGAGACAATGCCCATGGCCAGGCCCTTTTTCTCGGCGAACCACTGCGCTATCAAGGCAAAATAAGTTACCACGGTGCCGCCCGCGTAGCCAAGCGCCGCGATGACGCCGAAGTACAGATGCACCTGCCGGACCTGCGAGACCGTGGCCATAAGCAGCATCCCGGCCGCCAGGACGGCAGATGCAAGGGCAATGACCCGCTTAGGTCCAAAACGCTCGATAGCTTTCCCCATAATGGGCTGCATCACGCCCCAGAGCACCATGTTGATGGAAGCGGCCATCGAGAGCGTCGCTCGATCCGCCGAGGGAAAGGTAGTCAGCAGAGGCTTGAAGAAAACCGCGATGGAGTTATTCAGCCCCTGACCCATAAACGCGCCGAAAACCGCAACGCCCAGGACAACCCAGCCATAGAAGAAGCGCCGCCTGGAGCCAGCCGTAGTCTCTTCGAGCTTCATGAGTCCTCCATTCACGCGTGGACGTGAGGGAAGCCTGTGGAACGACAACCTGGAGGCCGCCGACCTCCTGCGCCGGGCAAGTGGCCGCCTTGAGAGGATATGGTGGCATTATAGCAGATACCTCTGGATTCGCCATGAAGGACCATTGCCACATTGCCGAACATAATGAAGTAAGGGGCGCTGCTCGCTCCTGCCAAACAGCCCTTCGACGAGGTCGGGTGAGGCCATCCCGTTTGGTGCCACGGGGACGCCGAACCGTCACCGGCAGCGGCGAGACGAGCTGACCTGCCCGGCCAACCGAAGGCCTTCGTTTGCAGGCTCGGACGCCTTAGACCCCTCTGAAAGGCGCGATGCGGCCGGATGGTGCCGCGCGCCAATCGGGGATATCGCCATGGGTTGGGTGCGCCTATCAGGCGCGAAAGGAGGGTTCCATCCAATGTTCAGCAAGATAGCGGGACTGTACGGCAGCAGCGTCCGCTGGAAGATCGCGGTGCCCACCGTCGGTGCTCTGCTCCTGGTTCTGGCGGCCTTCACCTTCTGGAACTCATCCTCA
>JAMCWG010000132.1:0-529 GCA_023475235.1 Chloroflexota bacterium | reverse complement strand
TCACCTTCTACGACGTGCAGGAGCAGCGACGCACGCAGGAGGAAGCCCTGCTGACCAAGGGCAAGGTGCTGGCGTTGACGGGCGCGCAGACGCTCAGCAGCCTATTCGAGGAGGCCATCGCGGCGGGCCAGATCACTAAAGATCAGCTCTTCGACACCAACTACCAGCCCATTCCCAACACCAATCCCCAGAAGTACCGGACCGCCTACGACGCCTTCACCGACAAGGCGCTACAAAAGGTTGAGGATGAGTTCCAGAAGGATCCCGACACCGTCTTCGCCGTGGCGGTCGACCGGAATGGCTACCTTCCAACGCACAACACCAACTTCTCGCAGCAGACAGGAGATCCCCTGCTCAACAGAACCAAGCGCCTGTTCAACGATCCGGTGGGTTTGGCGGCGGCCCGCAACACCCAGCCTTTCCTTCAGCAGGTGTACGCTCGCGACACGGGGGAGACCATGTGGGATTTGTCCGCCCCAGTCACTGTGAAGGGAGAGCACTGGGGAGCCTTCCGCATAGGCTTCTCGAT
>JAMCWG010000164.1 GCA_023475235.1 Chloroflexota bacterium | reverse complement strand
TTAAAACGGGGGGATTTTACGGGGGGAGTTCGATGTTCCTGAAACTCGACGCGTCTTCCGGGGTCCCGATGTACGCGCAGATAACGAGCCAGCTCGGCGGCCTGATCCGCCGCGGGGCGCTGCCGGAGTTCGCCTGTTACCCGGCACTGCGTCCGGAGTTCACTTATGGACACAGCCGGTTCGACTTCTGGTTGTCTGGCCGCGACGTCGGTTGCCCGGCGTCCGATCTGCTCGCTCCGCCGGACTGCCTGGTGGAAGTGAAATCGGTGACGTTGATGCGGGATGGCGTGGGCCTCTTCCCGGATGCGCCGACGGTGCGTGGCCGCCGGCACGTCACGGAGCTGGCCGAGGCCGTGAGGGCCGGCCATCGGGCGGCAGTGGTATTCGTCGCCCAGCGCAGCGATGTGCGCTCCTTCGTCCCCAATGATGCCCTCGACCCGGCCTTCGGGGCGGCGCTGCGCGCGGCCGCGGCGGCAGGAGTGGAGGTGCATGCCTACGGCTGCGATGTGGACCGCGAGCGCATCTGGCTCCGGCAAAGGCTGGAAGTCGCCCTATGAATGACACGGGGTATGCCTCGAGCCAGCATTGAGGCCCAGCCGATGCCCCGAACGCCGTACAGAAAAGCTGTCAGGAAAGCAGCTCTACCAGCGGATGCTCGTCTAGCAGCGACACCAGCCTTCTGTCTGCAGTGAGCATCTCGCAGTCCAATGCTTCAGCCAGGGCAACGTAGCAGGCATCGTATACGGTTGGCAATCTTCTATGACTGCCAGCGTACCGAAACGCGATGCGGACCGCCTGTTCCAGCAGCTTCCACGTAATTGGGAAGACGACTATCTCTGTGTGCTGAAGGTAATCGACCGCTGAGACCAATTGCGTCTCGTCGAGGTCTGGCTTTGTCCGAAGAACGCTGCCCACCTCGTACAGCAACAGGTCGGGAGCACATAGAGTCACTTCATCGGCCGTGTGCCGGTCAAGAAGCCGCTGGGCTTCGCTTGCCAGGTCCTCCTCTGCCCGAAACCACTTCAGGACTACGCTGGCGTCGACTACGAGATGAGGCTTTATCAATGAGATGCTCGGAGTTGGCGCAGCGCCGCAGTGCTGTCCCAGTCCTGTGCCCGGTCTTCACGAGCCATTCTCTTGATACCTTCTACAGCTTCGTTCACTTCGGGCCGATCTCTAAGAGGTATGAGGCCCTTTCGTTCGCGTAGCAACCGGCGAGCGCCCTCAGTCAGCAGCGCGCTGCGCGTGTACCCTCCCGCCTTCGCCTCTGCGTCGAGGTCCTTTAATACTTCATCGGGAATCGACACCATCACCTTCGCCATTTTCGACTCTCCATGGTTAGTATTGCTAGTAGATATACTTTAGCAATACTGCCACTTGCCTGTCAATATCCGTCCAAGCCGCGATTCCGGCAATGGCTACCGTGATTACGCAAGGACGGCCCAGTTCAGCACTGGCACTCGATGATGACCTTGATCGACTCCCCGGCGTCGGCCACCAGCCCGAAGCCGGCGCCCGCCTCGGCCAACCCCAGCCGGTGGGTTATCATCTCGCCGACGGGCACGCGCCGGTGGCGGATCATCTCCAGGGCCAGGGTGGCGTCGGCCGGAGCAGCCGAGTAGCAGGTGGCGACGGAGACCTCGTTGTGCCACAGGTCCCACATCTCGATGGGCACGATCACCCCCGGCTTGGTCGGGGCGAAGAAGAGGATCGTGCCGCCGCGCTCCACCGAGGCCAGGGCCTGGGCGATGGCCGGCCCGGCCCCCGTGCACAGGGCCACCACATCGGCCAGACGCCCGCCGTTGACCCGGCGCACCCAGTCGGGCCCGGCGTCCTCGGCGCGGGCAGTGGCATCGGCCCCCAGCCGGCGGGCCGCGGCCAGCCGGTAGTCGTTTATGTCGGTGGCCATGATGAACCCCATCCCCTGGGCGCGGGCCAGACCTATCTGGAGGAGGCCGGCGATGCCGCTGCCGACCACCAGCAGGCTCTGGCCTGGCTGCATGTGCGCCATCCGCTGCCCGCGAATGGCGCAGCCCAGCGGCTCGACGAAGGTGCCCTCCTCGTAGGAGAGATCGTCCGGCAGCAGGTAAGTGCCGTGGTCGACCTGGATGGGGAGCAGACGGATGTACTCGGCGAAGCCGCCCGGGTCGAAGTTGGTGCGCCGGTGAGTGTCGCAGACCGTGTGGTGGCCGCTCAGGCAGTAGTGGCAGGCGTTGCAGGGGACGTGGTGGCAGCAGGCCACCCGGTCGCCGACGCGGTACTTGTCCACGCCGGCGCCGACCTCCACGATCTGGCCGGTGAGCTCGTGGCCGAGGACCAGCGGCGCCCGATGGATGCGGTACCATTCCATCACATCGCTACCGCAGATGCCGCAGGCCTCGACCCGGACGAGCATCTCGCCGGGGCCGATCTTCGGGACCGGCTGCTCCTCCAGGCGCACATCATGGTTGTTGTAGTACATCGTAACGCGCATATGGCTACTCTCTCCTACTGCAATTACGCCCGCCGATCGTAGCGGGCGTTGATCTGGGCGCATCTCCGGTTATCGGGGCGGCTGCTGAAGCACAGCTTCGCCGGGTCGCCTCCCGTGAATCTCGAGCATCCCCAGCACCACAGACCGTTGAACGTGTACCATTTGCCCTGGTTCTTCACGCGAATCTCGGCGCAGAGTTGCAGCGCCGTTTCTCTCGGAATAGCATCCATCTCGTACTCACCCACTGGCGGGGGATTCCTGGTTCATCCCAGCCTTGAGGTCCTTCCATTTGACGGTTGGCTCGCCATTGCGCTCCTCGGCCACCAAGTTGTCGTAGAAGTCCTCCCATTCCTCGCCCCACTCGGCCAGGCTAATCACGACAGCTACTTTCTTGCCTCTTTCATTGGTGATGAATTGAATACCCTTCACCGACCATCTCCGTTCTGTGCCCAACCGGCCCAGCCAGCCAGTCCTCGTAGGGGCGAGGCATGCCTCGCCCCTACGACTATGACAGCAGCCCGTCTCTCTCCCGCATCTACTGTGCCGCGGCTGCCGCTGCCTCGGCCTTCTCCGTCAGGAATAGCTCGTGGGCTTCCCTGGCGGTGGCGCCGTCATGCACAATGGAGCGGACGGCCTTGATCATCGCCGCCGGATAGTCGGACTGCCAGATGTTGCGGCCCATGTCCACGCCCACCGCGCCGCCCTTAATGGCGTTGGCTGTCAGCTCGAGGGCCTCCATCTCCGTCGGCAGCTTCGGCCCGCCGGCGATGACCACGGGCACGGGGCACCCCTGTACCACCTTGTCGAAGCCCTCACAGTAGTAGGTTTTCACCATATGCGCGCCCAACTCGGCGGCGATGCGGCAGGACAGGCCGAGGAACCGTGCGTCGCGCTTCTCCAGCTCCTTGCCCACCGCC
>JAMCWG010000017.1 GCA_023475235.1 Chloroflexota bacterium | reverse complement strand
GTCGGCCGTGAGGCGCAGGCGGTTACAGCCGTCGCAGAAGCGCTCGCTGACCGGGCTGATGAAGCCGATGGTGCCGCGCGCCCCCGGCAGCCGGTAGTAGCGCGCGGGCCCGTCGTGGTCAGCCTGGCCCGACTGCCCGCCGGGACGCCCGGCCTTCAGCGGGCCAAGTGCCGCATCGATCTGCGCCCTGACCTCGGTGTTGGAGACGTAGCTGCCTCCCGCGAGGCTGCCCGCCTCGCACAGGGGCATCAGCTCGATGAAGCGCAGGTGCCACTCCTTCTCCAGCGTGGAGCGGGCCATATCCACCACCTCGTCGTCGTTAAGGCCGCGCACGATGACCGTGTTCAGCTTCACGGGCACCAGCCCGACGGCCTGGGCTCGCTCGATGCCGGCCAGGACCGCCGGCAGCAGGTCGACGCGGGCTATCTCGGCGAACCGGTCGCGGCGAAGGGTGTCCAGGCTGACATTGACACGGCGCAGGCCGGCCTCCTTAAGCGGCAGGGCGTAGCGCTCGAGCAGCGCGCCGTTGGTGGTGAGGCCCAGGTCGTCGATGCCGGGGATGGCCGCCAGCATCGCCACCAGATCGGCGAGGCCCAGGCGCACCAGCGGCTCGCCGCCGGTGATGCGCACCTTGTGCACGCCCAGCTCGGCGGCCGCCCGCACCACCCGCGCGATCTCCTCATAGGTGAGGATATCCTGGTGGCCGAGGAGGTTGATGCCGGCCGCCGGCATGCAGTAGACGCAGCGGAAATTGCACCGGTCGGTGACCGAGATACGGAGATAGCTGATTAGACGGTCGAAGCCGTCCTTCAAGCAGGCCATTCTTCTCCCCGGCGACTTAAGTACTATCAGCCACTATAGCACGCCACCCAGGGAGCGTCAATTCTGGTGCGGGCCAGCATTACTACGCGGAGAGCAACCACCCGGGCAGCGCGAACAAGACCAACGACCGGAAGCGGCCTGTAAGGTCCTTGTCTTTGTGAATTCCTTGACAATCGGTAAGGAATAGGATATATAGGTAATACCTACGTTGGCCATGGAAGGAGCAACTATGAGAGAGCTACTGTCGACGGTGACGACGAAAGGCCAGGTCACCATTCCCGTCGAAGTCCGCCGAAGACTGGGAGTGGCACCGCACGACAAGATCGCCTTCATCCTTGAAGACGATCAGGTCAAGCTGGCGAGGAAGGGCAGCGTCGTGGCCCGCACCGCCGGAATGCTTAAGACGGACAGGCCGCCTGACACGGCCGAGGAGCTACGTGAGCAAGCAGAGCGGGCCATTGCGGAAGATGTGGCTGAGCGCACGAGGGAATAATGAAGCCGCAGTTCCTTGATACCAACATCATCCTGCGCCATCTCCTCGAGGACCATCCGGAGCAGTCACCTCGTGCGACGGCCTACCTTCAGCGGGTTGAGAATGGCGAGATTGAGCTTCGGACTGCCGACACCGTGGTCTTTGAGGCGGTCTTCACACTGCAACGGCATTATCGCCAGCCCAAAGAGCGAATTCGAGAGGCTGTCCTTCCTTTGATCGAGCTGCCCGGCATCATTCTTCCGGGCAAACGGCGGTTTCGCAGAGTATTCGACCTCTATGTTGACCTCAATCTCTCCTTTGCCGATGCCTACCACGCTGTCTTGATGGAGCACCTTAGGCTTGACGAGATCATCACTTTCGACAGAGGATTTGACCGCGTTGGAGGGGTGAAGCGGCTGGAGCCATGATCGCAGGCGTGCATTATGGTGGCTATGGTGCGAATGTAGAGACGTGGCCCTTGCCTGGAGTCCTCAGCGCGACGCGCGCTAGAGGCACATCCCCACCTGCACCGTGTACCGCCGCAGCTTCTCCTGCAGGCGCGGGTTGTCGAAGGCGGCCCGGTTCACCACATTCTTCGGATCGCGGCCGGCCGCCACATCCAGGATGCTTTGGCAGGCGCTCCGTCCATTCCCCAAGAAGCACTCGTCCGTCCAGCCGATGGCGTGGGGCGTCACGATGACGTTGTCCAGGGCCAGAATGGGATAGTCGGGGTCCACCGGCTCCCGCTCGAAGACGTCCAGCGCCGCGCCTTGGATGCGGCGCTCGCGCAGGGCCTGGGTCAGGGCCTGCTGGTCCACAATTGGGCCGCGGGCCACATTCACCAGGTAGGCAGTCGGCTTCATCATACCCAGGCGCTCGGCATCGATCAGATGGTGGGTTTCGGGTGTCAGCGCGCAGGTTATGCACACGAAATCGGCCGCGCGCAGCAGGGTGTCCAGGTCGACCATCTCAGCACCTGCGGCCGCGGCGTACGCCTTGGTGACATACGGGTCGTGGGCGAGATGCCGCATGCCCAGCGGCTTAGCCAGGGCCAGCAGCTCCCGTCCGATGTTCCCAAGTCCAACTAGGCCAAGCGTGCGGCCGGTCAGGCCCGTGCCCATATGGTCGAGCTTCTCGGGCCAGCGTCCGGCGCGGGTCAGACGGTCCTTGATGAGAAGCTTGTGGCTGAGGGCCAGAATGAGGGTGAGGGCCGAGACGGCCATTGGACGGCGCACGCCGTCGGGGGTGATGGTGACGAGCACTCCCTTCCCGGTGCAAGCCTCCACATCCACATTGTCGTGGCCGACGCCGAAGCGGGCGACGATAGCCAGCCGGTCGGCGCCCTCCAGGGTAGCCGCCGTTACCGCGGCCCCCAACACCAGCAGCGCGTCGTAGTCACGCACCTGCTCGGCCCGCAGCTCGGACGCATCCTCGGCTAGAAACTCCCACTCCACGCCGGGCGCGCCATCCAGCAGGCTCAAGCCGATGTCGCCGTAGCCAAAGCTCCCATCTGGCTTGAGGAAATCGCGGGTAAGACCCACGCGGAACTTCTCGGTCAAGTGCTTCTTCTCCTTGCATGCTGGCGGGCCAGGCGCGGGCAACGACGGCCAGTGATTGACTGATGCCGGACACAGTTCAAGCTCGGCGGCTCGGGCCCGATGGCGCAGCGCCGCGGCAGGCTTCACGCCGGGCTTCCGGGCCTCCTCGCTTCTGCGGGTAGGATAGCCGTGGAGGGGTGGCGAGTCAAGGCAGGCGGGCTTGTCATCTTGTTTGCTGCAGCCCGTTTTCGTAGCCCACCGAAGCCACTCCTGCGCGGGTTCCGAACCCGCGCAGGAGTTTCCATAGGAGGGCGGCCGGGCGAACACAAGGTCTGCCCCTACACCGCCACTGCTGGGAGCCTACTTGTCCAGCCAGGCCTCGCGCAGGTCCATAAGGACGTGTTGGTACCGGATACTCTTCACGCTCTTGTTCGCCGCGTAGTTCTCCCTGATGTTATAGCCGGTGAACAGATAGGCGTTCTCCTGGACGATGGTGAGACAGCGCTTGTAGACCTCGTGCCGCTTAGCGGCATCCATCGTCGAGCGCCCTTCGTCCATGCACTTGTCTACCTCTGGGTCGCTGAAGCCACTCCAGTTGCCGCCGCCGCCCGTGTATAAGTAGCGAGTATTCTGATCGGGATCGAGAGGGAGGCCAGGCCGCCAGAAGCCGAGCTCGAAGTTGTACGACTGAAGCTTCGCGTTGAAGGCCAGCCGCTCAAGGGCATCGATGGTGGTGCGGAAGCCGACCTGGTCGAACATCTGCTTGGCGATCTCGCTCAGGCGCTGCTCCGGCTGCCGGGCAATCACGGATAAGGTGATGTTGAGCCCATTGGGGTAGCCGGCCTCGGCCATCAGTTGTTTGGCCTTGGCCGGGTCATAAGGATAGGCCTTTACAGATGAATCGTAGCCCACGATGCCCGGGCCCCAGTAGGGATGCAGATGGGCCTGGCCCATGCCAAAGGTCACTGCTTTAGCCATCGAGTCGCGGTCGATGGCGTGGGCCAGTGCCTGGCGGAGCTTGAGGTTGCTGGCGAAGACGCCATTCTTAGTATTGGTACCGCCCGTGAAGTATATCGTGCCCGACCAGGGCAGCTCAACGAGGGTCAGGTTCGGGTCAGCCTTGATGGTCGCAGCATCCTTGGGATCGGCGTTCTCCATTATGTCGATGCCGCCGGCCCGCAGTTCCACCACGGCAATGGCGTTATCAGGAATGAAACGGAAGACGATGCCATCCAGGTACGGCAGGGGCTTGCCGTCGACGCCCTGCCTCCAGTAGCCGTCGAAGCGCTTGACGGTTAGTCGGTCGTCGGAGACCCAATCGGAGAAGACGAAGGGCCCGCTGCCGACCGGTTTCCATCCGAAAGCATCGTCGCCCAGCTTCTCGACGGCTGCTTGCGACACGATGCCTACCGGGCCGGTGGAGCCGGTAAGCATGGCCAGCAGGGATGCGGTCGGCGCCTTGAGGTTGATCTTGACGGTATCGTCGTCGACCCGCTCGGCGCTCTTCACGCCCTCGAAGTATACCTTGGCGTAGGATTTCTTATGGTTGATCATTCGGTCAATGTTGAAGCGGGCCACCTCGCCGTTGAGCTCAGTCCCATCGTGGAACTTAACGCCTTTGCGGACCTTGAATACGGCAGTGGTGGGGTCGGGGAAGGACCACGACTCGAAGAGCTCCGGCTTTATTTCGAAGGCCTGAGTCTTCTCATTGTACTCGTTGAGCAATGGTGCATCGAAGAGAACGCGCTGGCCCGGCATCGAGGGCACGGTGACGAGATGGGGATCGAAGGTGGGATAGGTCCACGACTTGGAATGGCGGAGGGTGCCGCCCCGCTTGACTTTGGGGGCCGCTGCTGCCGTAGGTGCGGCGGGCTTGGGGGCTGCGGTAGGATTCGCCGCAGTGACCGCGGGGGCCGCGGGAGTGGCGGGCGCCGCAGTGGGCGCAGCCGGCGGCTTGGTCGGTGCAGCGGTAGGGGCAGTGGGAGCAGCCGGCGCACAGGCCGCCAGCAGAGCGAGAATAATGGATACGGTGATCGCCAGATAAACGCTTGCTCGCATTGTCTTCTCCTCACTTGTACTGACTTTGTACTAAGCGTCGCTGAAACAATGACCGAGGACCAGGCTCATCGAGCTTAAGGTTGCTATGAGCGGTCGAGCGCTACCCATGCCTCAAATGACTGCGTGATCACCAACGATGTGTCAGGCTGTAGAAGCGGGCTCACCTCCTTCACAACATGATTTCGCGGCATGTTCCCTGGAAAGCTTGCTGATCGGGCACGGATGGCGTCCGTAAAGCGGATCTGGTGTCCGGGGTCTCTGCCGATAAGTATAGCGCAGCAGGCGACAAAAGGGAACTGGGCGCGATTGATTCTGGGTCTGCCTCGCCGATGGCTCGCTGGGGCCATGATGCTATATACTATGTATACTGTAGTGCTGTCATCAGCCTGGGAAGGTGGAACTTTTGTCATCTGATGCGTGCTGGCGGGCAGGAATGTGCCGATCGTATCGAGCCGCAATGCCGCTAGAGGAGAGGCACTAGCCGATGGCTGTACCACACCTCTATCGGACCGAGGCCATCGTCCTCAAGCGCGTCGACATGGGGGAGGCCGACAAGATCCTGACCCTGTACACGCCCACATTCGGCAAGCTGCGGGCCATCGCCAAGGGGGCTCGCCGGCCCACCAGCAAGCTGGGCGGCCACGTGGACCTGTTCATGTGCAGCCGCCTGCAGGTGGCACGGGGTCGGGACCTGGACATCGTCACCCAGAGCGAGATCGTGCACGCCTACCCGCGCCTGCGGGAGGACCTGTACCGCACGACATATGCCTTCCATATCGCCGAGCTCCTCGACAACCTCACCGGCGAGCGCATCGAGAACCAGACGCTGTACGACCTTCTGCTCGTGACGCTAGAACGCCTGGACACGGAAGATTCGCCCGAGATAGCGGCGCGTGCCTTTGAGGTGCAGGCCCTCGGGCTGCTGGGGTACCGTCCCGAGCTGCATCGCTGCCTGCGCTGCGGGGCCGAGGCGCAGCCCGTCGTGAACTACTTCTCGGCCCCGGCTGGCGGCCTGTTGTGCCCGGACTGCGGCGGGGCGGGCCACGTCGGCGTACCCCTGAGCGTGAACGCCCTCAAAGTCCTGCGCGTCCTCCAGGCGGGCGACTTTCAGTTGGCGCGCCGCCTGCGCCTGACCCCTGGGCTGCGGGCCGAGCTGGAGAGCGTGCTGCGGGCCTACCTGCAGTTCGTGCTGGAGCGGCGCCTCCGCTCCGTGGAGTTCCTCAACACCCTGCGGCGCGAGGGGGTCGGCTAGGGAAAGCCAGTGCGCGGCGGAAGAACGTGCTTCCCTTCACCTCTGGCGAGGCCAGAGTGAGGGGCAATCCACTATCACCACGGTCCTTTTCTCCGAAGTATGCATTCGTGCGGGACGGTTCCACCCTCATCCCCTCCCTTCTCCCTGAAAGGGAGAAGGGAGCCCAGGGAAGGACCGTTCCCTCTCCCGCCAGGCCATGATAGCCCGCGGGTCTGTAGGGGCGAAACATTTGTAGGCAGCGGTCCCGTTCATTCTCCCCGGCAGGCAAATGCTTCGCCCCTACTTGCCGGATGCCACGTCTATGTGCGACGATGGGCCTGCAGGAGCATGCTTGGTGAGCGTTCAGTCATCCTTTGGGCCAGAGATGGAGGGGGCGAAGCTGGCCGGCGCACACCTCCGGCGGAACTTCACCGTTCTGGCGGCCGACTACGGGCTGTTCAGTCTGGGATTGACTTTCGCCTCCGTGTCGACCATTCTGCCGGCCTTTGCCGAGCACCTGGGCGCCCCCAACATCGTCATCGGTGCGATTCCGGCGGTGGTAACCCTGGGCCAGGCGCTGCCCTCGCTCTTCGCCGCCAACTACACCGAGCGCCTTCCGCGCAAGCTCCACTTCATTCTGGCCTATACAGTGTGGGAGCGGCTGCCCCTGCTCGCCCTGGCCGTTGTCGTCTACTTCCTTTCGCTCGACCGGCCCGGCCTGGTACTGGCGGCCCTGTTGGTCCTTATGGCCGCCGTCGCCGGCATGGGTGGCTTCCTCGCCCCGGCCTGGATGGACCTCATCGGCAAGGTGATCCCGACAGACCTCCGAGGACGCCTCTTCGCCAGCGGCAGCACCATCGGCACTGGTCTCGGTCTGGGCGGCGCCGTCCTGGCCGGCTACTTCCTGGAGACCTTTCCCTTTCCCCTGAATTACAGCCTTTGCCTCGCCACGGGGTTCGCCTGCCTGGTGCTCTCCTTCGTCTGCCTGGCGCTGACCGTCGAGCCGGCAGTTGCCAGCTCCAAGCCACCCATCGGGATGGGCGCTTACCTTCGCCGTCTGCCGGGCATACTGGCCCGCCAGCGCGACTTCGCCTGGTATCTGGCCAGCCGTGCGCTGGGGGTCTTCGCGCTGATGGCCAACGGCTTCTACACCGTCTTCGCCCTGCGGGAGCTGGGCGCGCCGGAGTGGGAGGCGGCCGGGTTCACCTTCGCCCTCCTGGCCAGCCAGACCGTCGCCAACCTGGCCTTCGGGTACATCGCCGACCGGACTGGCCACAAGCTGGTCCTCCTCATCGGGGCCCTCGCCGTCGTCCTGGGCAACTCCATTGCCCTGGCGACGACGACGATCGGTGCCATCTATGTCGTGTTCGTGTGCATGTCGGTGGGGACGGCGGCCACCGTCATATCTGCGCTCAACCTGTCGATGGAGTTCGCGCCGCCCGAGGACCGGCCGACCTATGTCGGGCTGGCGAACACGCTGATCGCGCCGGTGATGTTCATTTCGCCCCTGATCGGCGGGCTTCTCGCCGACCAGGCCGGCTACCGGGTCGTGTTCGGCGTATCCAGCGTCTTCGCCGCCCTCAGCCTGTGGGTTCTCGCCACCCGCGTCCGCGACCCGCGAACAGTGAGCCGGGTCGCGGAAGTCGGCACGGAGTAAGCGCGAAGCATTTACTCTGCTGGGGAGTAGGCAGTAGCGGAGGATGCGAGCGTAGTGACAACTTAAGTCGTCACTACCGTGGTTTGCCGGCAGCCCTAGCCGCCGGATACCGGCGGTACCACCACCAGATGGTCGCCGTCGGATAGCGGGTGATTTAGCTGGCGGACGTGCCCGCCAACCGATACCAGCATCGCCATCTCGGGCCTGACGCCGGCCAGGGCCAGGGCCTCGGCGACGGTCGCGCCCTCGGGCAGCTCCAGCGCCTGTTCGCTGGAACGACCGGTCAGCACGGGCAGGCACCCGCCCAGTCGCACCCTTATCCGCAACGGCCTCACCCCTAGGGCAGCCGCAGGCGGCGCAGCGTCTCTGGCTTGGGGTGCCCATCCCTGTCCCAGCCGCGCAGCTCGTAGAAGCGGTCGAGCAGCCAGTCTATCTGCTCTCTGGTGACCAGCTTGCCCTTCGTCTCGCCCGTGGGCACCGGCTCCTCCATGAAGCGGGCGGGCGGGTAGTCGAAGGACCGGCCGAAGCCGGGCAGCTCCCGCTGGGCGTACAGCCGGGTCAGGTTGAACACTCGCTCCGAGCAGGTCAGCAGATCGTCCCAGGAGGCATCGACGCCGGTGACAGCCGGGTATATGTCGGCGTAGTACTTGAGGTCGAGGCCCATCTCCACCCATTGCAGGCGGCAGGCCCCCAGCAGGTCGAACAGCGGGCGGATGTGCTGCAGCTCGATGACCTTCTCCGCCTTGCCCTCCAGCAGATCGCGGCCGGCGGCGATATCGTGGGTGATGGCCCAGGCGCGGTTGTGCGAGGCGCCGATGTCGCAGGTGGCGTAGGCCAGCATCATAGCCGGCGCGCCGCGGGCCTCGTAGCCGCTCCACTCCAGGCCCTTGACCTGTATAGCGTAGCGGGCGGTCCCGCCGCCGAACACCGTCGCGGCGTGCCTCACCCCGTTCGCCAGTACATCTCCTATGCCCTCTCGGCGGGCGATGAGGCCGGCCAGGGAGGCAAAGGCGTCGGCATCGCCGAATCGCAGTTCCAGGCCGCCGGTGTCGCCCGCACTTATGACGCCGTTCTGGTAGCATTCGATGGCGAAGGCGATAGCATTTCCAGCGGAGATGGTGTCCAGGCCCAGCTCGTCGCAGACCTGGTTCAGGTAGGCGACGTCCTCGATGCGGTCGAAGCCGCAGTTGCTGCCGATGAGGGCGATGGTCTCGTACTCCGGCCCCTCCACGCGGATGCCGCGCTCCTTCACCTCGGTGAACTTGCCGCAGGCCATCGGGCACCCGAAGCAGGCCTTGGTGGAGAGGAAGATGCGCTCCTTCATCGCCGCGTGGCCGATGCCCTCGGCCGACTCGAAGTATCCCGACTGGTAGTTGCGGGTAGGCAGGGCGCCGATGGAGTTGGACCACGTGGCCACGCTGGTCAGGCCGTAGTCGTGCCACACCTGGAGCCCCGGGTCGCCGTTCAGCTTGAGGATCATCTCGCGGCCGATGCGGCGCACCGCCTCCAGGTCGGCCACCTCGACGCTGCCGGTGCCGCGTATGGCGATGGCCTTGAGCTTCTTGCTGCCCATGACTGCGCCCACGCCAGTGCGCCCGGCCTGGCGGCCGATGTCGTGGCCGATGCAGGCGAAGTAGACCCGGTTCTCCCCTGCCGGGCCGATGGCGGCGATCTGGAATTCGTCGCCCAGTTGGGCCTTAAGCGACTGCTCGGCGGTGACCGTGCCCTGCCCCCAGAGGTAATCGGCGGGGCGCAGGTCGACCTCGGCGTCGTCTATGTACAGGTAAACCGGCTCCGGCGCGGCGCCCTCGAAGACGATGGCGTCGTAGCCAGCGTACTTCATCTCGGCCGCCAGGTGCCCCCCGATGTTGGCGTCGCCGTAGATGCCCGTGGCCGGCGACTTGGCGGCGAAGGTGGCCTTCGCCCCAGCAGGCAGGAAGACACCGGACAGCGGACCGGCGGCCAGGACCAGCTTGTTGTCCGGTCCCAGCGGGTCGGCATCCTTCACCTCGTCGAAGATGATGCGGGCGGCGAAGCCGCGGCCGCCGATATAGTCTCGGGCCAGGGCCGCGTCCACCGGCTCGGTGCGTACGCGGCCGCTCGTGAGATCGACCCGCAGGATTTTGCCAGCATAGCCTTTCATCAGCCTCTCCCTATCGCCAACCGTCGTGCGTGCGCTTTTCCCGTTATTCCACCAGGGAAAGGGTGTGCGTCGGGCAGATCCCGAGGCACGCTTCGCAAGAAACGCACTTGATGGGGGTACGCAACTGGCGGTGCACGTACATCACGCCCGATGGGCAGGCTCGCACGCACAGCAGGCAGTTGGTGCACTTCGACGTATCGATGCGATACACGCCGTCTTCGTGGAGGATGGCACCTGTGGGGCAGACATCCGCACATTCGCCGCACTGATCACATACGGCGACCCGGTAGCCGCCCTCTGTAAAGTGCTCGCTCCAGACCTTGATAGCCGTCTTCTTGGGGTTGTTCTCGTTGAACAGCGTCAAGGCGCAGGTCAACTGGCACAGCTTGCAGCCGGAGCACCGGGAATTGTCCGCCACTATTTTCATAGTCCCCTCCTCGCGAATACTCACCATTGTAACAAATGAGGGCGAAGGGGACAAATTTGACAGGCAAAAAGGTATAAGCTATGATAATCGAGCGAGAGGCTGCCGGGGTGGGCCTGTCCTGCGGGCCAGGCGACCCGAGTGGACGGAGGGCCAGGCCCGAGTGGCGCAACGGTAGCGCAACCGACTTGTAATCGGTAGGTTAGCGGGTTCGAATCCCCTCTCGGGCTCCCATCACGGAGAGGTGGGTGAGCGGCTAATACCAACAGACTGTAAATCTGTCGCCTGAAATGGCTACGCAGGTTCGAATCCTGCCCTCTCCACCAAAGAGCAGAGAAAACGCCCTCTTACGGGGCGTTTTTCTACGTTATCGTCCAGTAGACGCCCCGAAACGCCCTTTCAGACGCCATCTTTACAGCCCGTGGGTATTAGCCGCTCACCCACCTCTGCTGTACAGCAGTGTTGTGCGAGTGTTGTGCAACGCCGGCCAGTGCTTCTGTGATTCGGTGCGCCTACCACACGTTGGCGGCTGCGCGCACAGTTGAGCGGTCGGGCAGTAGAATCGCATTCTTGGCGCACAGAGAGCGGCAGACGCCGCAGCCGTAACACCGGCGGGGGTCGATTAGCGCCTTGTTCTGGGCCGCACTGTAGCTGACGGCACCGAACTGGCAGGCCCGCATGCAGGCCCGGCAGCCGTTGCACAGCTCGCGGTCCACTTGCGCCACATACTCGGCCCGGAACATAACCGGGACGCCGTGCGTCACCGTCGACCGCATAGCCATGCAATCGGACCGGTCGCAGTTGCAGATTCCCCCGATGAATGGGGCAACAAACGTCCATACCGTGTGGCAGAGGCCCTCCCGCTCGTGCTGGCGGAACGCGGCGAGCGCCTCCTCCTTGCTCAGTGACTCCAGTCCGGCCGTGTCCGGCCCCGTGAGGTAACTGGCGTCGATTGCACGGATGATCTCGCCTAATCGCCCCCCGTCCGGTGCCATGCTGACGCCGTAGCAGTATCGCTGCTCGGAGCCGAGGACGGCTTGCCGGCAAATGCAGGCTACGCGGACGATGGAAGTCGCGAAGTCGAAGATGCGCTCGACGTCCTCGATGGGCAGCACCTGGCCGAAGTGTATCTTCTTCATCCTGCTAGTGGTACGCCACCTGACCACGCGCCGGACGAAGCCGGGCGCTCGATCGAGGCGCTCGAGCTGCTTGGCGTCATCCTCCAGGGATTCGGGATGAGTGAAGAAGTCCTCGATGAACTTGCGGCGTTGAAGGTCGCTCAGCAGATCATCGGAGTAGTTCTTTGCCTGCAAATACCACTTCTGTCCCTCCCCATGCTTCACACAATACTCGCACACGGTCGTGCCCTCCTTTCGGACAGTAATCACGGGGCCAGGGTTCGGGACCACGCGATGTTGGGATAAGAGGTGACGGGCTTCGTGCCTATGGCAGGATGGATGCCGGAAACGCCATCCCGCCACCAGAGCGTCTGGGAAAGGGCCAATGCCGCTGGACTGCTTTCACCTCCTTTCGGGCCGCCATTCGACGACCGGAAGGGGGTGCCGACCTGGAATCAACCTGTGAGGGAGCTAAGTCGTAATGGGAAAGCGATAAGCCAAAGGGACCCTGTTTCGACAGCCCAATGATAAAGCAACGGCATTCCTCCGTCAAGCGTAATCCGGGGGTCAAGAGCAAGCCTGGCCGGCATACCGGCGATGGGCAGTTGATAATGCGCGGCTTCTGGCGTACTGCGTGTAATATGCTATACTTGTAATATGATATACTAAAGATGATGATACTTAGGCGATCTTAGGACGACGCGGTCTTTGCCACGCCCGTCGCGGGCTGTTCAGCCTGAGCGAGGAAGGAGAATCTTGTGTTGCTGACACGAGGCGAGACGAATCTCCCCCGTTCGCAGCCGGCGTCCCGCAGCGCTGCATTGCAGCGGCTCGGCACCGGTCTGATGGGTTTGCTGATTATAATGGTCCTTGTTGGGAGCTTGGTGTCTCCCAACGGACCATCCGCAGTTGCCGCGCCAGCCCTTGCGGTACCCGGCCTGTCGAACGTGGGCGTCTCACCGGCCGGCGGCGGCGGGCCCGGCAGCCCGCCGGTGACGGTCAACCCCGGCGGACAGTTCAAAGGCTGGTACCTCATCGACAATCCCACATCGGAGGATGTGCAGGCTGCTCTCGCCCTCTCTGTCATAAGTGGCAGCGGCACCGAATTACGGAACGCGAACCCTCTTCTTGGTGCGAGCTGTCTAGTACCGGCCAATTCGGTGGGCCACCAGTGCAGCTTGACGTTCACCGTGCCTTCCGACGCTCCCGCTGGCACCTACAGGGTTCGCTTCACGATATCGCCCATCGTCCCCATCCCGACCCCCTGGAGTGCAACTGTCGATAAGCCGGGCTGGCTGGTTATCCAGGGAGGACCACAGCTCTGCGTCTCGCCGCTCTCTATGAACTTCGGCACGGCCGGCACTTCGAACAACCTCGCCATCCAGAACTGTGGCGGGGGGAACCTCGCCTGGAATGCTTCCTCCAACCAGGGCTGGCTTGGAGTCAGCTCCACCGGGGGGAGCGGCAATGCCAATATCTCCGTTACGGTGAACCGGAGCGGCCTCGGTCCCGGCAGCTACAACGGGACGGTTACCATCAGCTCCAATGGCGGCACGCGTACCGTCGCCGTCGCGATGCAGGTCCCGCAGGCTACCCTACTGGCCGGGCAAGCGACCGGCTTGAGCATCAACCCGGGCACCGTAAGCCCCGGCGGACCGGCGCAAATCAACGCAAGCGTCGGCAACACCGGGAATGTTACGGCAGTCTACCACCTGTTCACCGACGCCAGCAGTGTCTGCGGCCAACAGAACTGGACTGGCACACTGAACCCGGGACAGACCGCCCAGGCAGCACTGCCCTGCAATGTACTCCCCTCCGCAGGCCTCGGCAGCTACAGCATCCCTGTCAAGTTCGAGATGGCCCAGCCTGGACAGGGATATCAGAACACTCAGGTGGTGGGAACGCTCAACCTCACGGTGTCGGCCGGCCCTGCCCCCATCCCACCGCAGGGTCCGGGTATGTTCTTCTCGCAGACCAACTTCTGGGTGAGGGACGGCGCGCCGTGCCCGGGAAACCCGGCGATCGTTCCCAACTTCCTCTCCGAGTTCAACCGCTTCGGCGCCGTTTCCACCCTCGGCTACCCGGCGTCGCGTCCCTACTGGACGGGCGGCTTCTGCTACCAGGTGTTCCAGCGGGGTATCCTCCAATGGCGTCCCGACCACAACCCGCCCCAAGCCGTGCTCGCCAACACGATGGACTGGCTGCGCGACGCAGGCAAGGACAGCTTCTTGCTGTCGCTGGGCGTCCCTCTGCAATTCACCGGCAACGATGGGGCGGGTGGAGATTTCAACCGGGCCGTCCGAGTCCGTCTGCAGTGGCTGACCGACCCGGCCATTAGGGATGCCTACAACGCGAATCCCAGCCCCGGCCAAATCCCGGATTCGCTCTGGGACCCGGTGAACTTCTACGGCCTGCCCACGTCGCAGCCGGAGAGACACGGCCCGTTCACGGCCCAGCGGTTCCAGCGCTATGTCCTCCAGAAGTGGGAGGAGGCTATGCCGGGGTCGCCGATGCCAGGAAGCGTGGTGGGTGTCCTGGCCGGTGACCTGGCCAAGGAGGCCGGGCTGGTGCCCGCGGCAGCGATGCAGCCGGAGGCGCCCTAAATGCTTCCAAGATATTGGGCACGAGGCGGGCCGCAATGCTCAGGCCAAGTCAATTTAATCATAGCCTCTATGGCGAGAGGTGCCGCTAGGCGCGCAGCGGCTAAGAGAGCCTCCACCCTCAGGCGTTTCCCGCATAGTCCGGCCTTTCCTCGGCTTTGCGTTTTAGTGTCCAAGTGGGACGCTTGCAGGCATAGTCGTGGGCGTGCAAATAGGTACGGACAGTCTCCTGGTTCACCGAGATGCCGGTCTTGGCGGCCAGGTACTCGGCCAAGAGGCCAGTAGTCCAGTTGGCGCTCTGCACGCCCACTGTGTGGGGGTCGAGTTCGGTCACTCGCAAGAGTGCGGCCTCCCATTGGGGAGTAACGGTGCGAGGACTGCCGGGAGGGGTGCGCCGAGGCATGGCATCCAACCCGCCAGCAAGGTAGCGCTTGAGCACCCTGGTGACCGTGTCGTTGCTGCGCAGGACCATAGTGGCTATCTTGGAGGCGGCAAGGCCCTGCCGGGCCAGCCCTTCCCCCCATCACCCGGAGAACGGGGGAAGGGCCAGCAATACCATCTGGTAGCGCAAGCGGGTCTCGGCATTGGTTGTCGAATTGAAACGGCGAGTCAACTCGGCGAGGGTCGTCTCGTCGAGGGCAGGAATAGCAACCGGCTTGGACAAGTGGCAGTACCTTTCCAGACAAAAGAATAGTTACACGGCTAAACATAGCCGACCTCTACCTATTCCTTCACCCTTCGGGTGAAGGACCTACGCCGCAACTACATCTTGGAAGCATTTAGCAGACGAAGATACCTTAGCGACGTTGGCGCATCCCAGGGCACGGACAAGCCAGAGTGAGTGACTTGACACGATTAGGACACCAAATAAAGCCCATCGGGACGGTTGTCCCGATGGGCTATTCCTTTCGGGCACAGCCGTGCTAGCGTCAGTCGGCAGACCGCCACCGCAATATCATTTCTGGATACGGGTCACCGTACGCGTGTATCGCGGCACGACTGAGAGGTAGCAAGTGAGGCACGCATATGCGAGAGATGGAACTCAGAAGGTGGCACCGCAGCGCGGCCATAGTAGCTGCTCCTTTCATCATCTTTCAGGTTGGCAGCGGTCTATTCCTGAGCGGCGCGCGACTGTTTGGCTTCGTCACAGAAGGGCCGGGGGGAGTGATCCGGAACCTGCCGCCACCCCTGAGACCGGCTGACATGGATATGCTTATGGTCCATTTCAGCGCTGGGGGAGCTATCGGGGCTCTTTATCGGACAGCCCTGGCCGCTGCTGTCCTCTGGCTGGTGTTCTCGTGGTCCTGGCTTTTCCTAAAGGTCCGGGCTCGTTCGAGGCCGAGAAGGTAAAACCGGGTGCCACGCCCGGCGTGTCCTGGGCTTGGTAGACACGGGCGCAAGGCAGACCAGAGGCAGGAAGCAGGAAGGCAGAGGCCAGAATCCGGCTTCTTGCCTCCTGTTTCTTGCCTCTGGTCTGGTGGGCAGGGCGGGAGTCGAACCCGCAAGCCTTGCGGCAGTGGATTTTAAGTCCACCGTGTTTGCCATTTCACCACCTGCCCTGACAGCTCTAAAGACAGCGAAAGCGGAGACTTGGTCCGTCCTCCGCTCTTGGAACAGGCACCCTCGTGGCGACCACACCGGTGGTGGGCAATGCAGGATTCGAACCTGCGACCTCACGGATGTAAGCCGTGCGCTCTAACCAACTGAGCTAATCGCCCTCGGCCTTACGGCCATCATAGCATCGGCCATGCCCAAGTGTCAATAGTTCGCCTTCGGCGTTGCGGTTGCAGAGGGTGTGTCCGGGTTGGCACAGACTGTGTTTTTGCAGCCGTAATGCTGCTCGAGAGTTCCATACCTGACCTGTTCGCGGTATGAGCCGGCGCTCGGGCGGATCGCCCCCACCTTCAGATGGCCAGCGCATCCATCCAAGTGACAGGCACGCGGCCCTGACCAATCTTTACTTCCAGCTTGGCCCCGGCTATCTCCAGCGGGCACTTGCCGGGGTAAGGATAGCGGCGCTTGCGCTCCTGGCGAACCTGATAGCAGTGGAAGTTGAGGTACAGCTCGTACAGCGCCAAGAAGTTGTCCGCCCCGCTCTCGCTCATAAAACACTGCGCCAGCCGCATCCTTCGCTTGTAGAAGCGCCATACCCACCCTTCACCCTTTGGGTGAAGGGCCCACCCCACTTGTCCGGGCCAAGCCCGGCACTATCCCCTTCAGGTGCAGCGTGGCCTCCTTGAAAGTGGTATGCACCAACCACACACTCTTGCTTGCCAGGGGGTCTTTCCCGTATCGGTCCATCAGCTTCATCAGCCCTACCACCGCAGCCCGCTCACTGCCCGCATCCCATACCGCCCGGATTGATCCCCTCAGTTCATCCGCTGCTGACTTGCCGTTGGCTTCTCCATAGGCTTTGAGCTCCCCAGCTAGGTTGCGCCACAAGTGGAAGATGCTCCGCTGGCGGGGTACCAAGCCCAGATTGAGCATCTCCAGCACCGTCCAGTAGGTGCTCAGTCCTCGCCACGGCGAGTCATGCCCGAAGGGTATCTCGCCGTGGCGAGGACTTCGTCCTCTGGCGAGCCTCTGTGACCAGTTGATGTCCGAGGCGACTCTGGTGAGCGACTCGTCTGCCAGAGGGCGCCTAAATGCTTCCAAGGTGATCATGCGGCAAGGTCTTGCGGTGTGGAGTCGTAATCAAGGGCAAATGGGCTGCCGATGTGCGCGAGCACCTCGGCCAGGTTCGCACTTAACTCGGCGAAATGCGCGTTGCTGTCGTCAATCAATTCTTCCAGGTTGGTGTGTTGATGGTTGTGGGTAACTATCCGCCGGCATACCCGCCAGAGCCACTCAATTCGATTGGCATCGGGGTCGTAGGGCGGGGTGTAGACGATGTACAACTTGCCTTGGTGTTCAGCCAACAACTGGCGGACCAAGCGGGAGCCTCTGGCGGTGTGCGTGCCCAGATTGTCGGCAAGGACTATAGCGACACGGCCCCGCTGCTGAGGGCTGGCCCTTCACTCAGGGGGTGAAGGGCCCGCTCTCTCGCCAATCGACGATGCCAAAGCCGTAGACCTTGCTGTTGTCGCCAGGAGCCTCAACCAGCCCCTGAGCCCGCCCTTTGCTGCTGGGCGGCCATCTGCTGTGTTGTGCTGAAGGCCTTGCCCGTGCTGACGTTGCCCAGCGAAAGGAGGAAGCTGTTGCCACCCACCCACTTCACTTCGACGGTGATTATGTTGCCCGCGGCAATAGGAACACTACTGATCAGGAAGCCCGGCTAGGGGGCGTCCTACTGGAGGATGCGGGCGATGGTCTGGCCCAGGCGGACGCTGTAGTTCATCCCCCGGTCTTCCGGGTAAATCTGAGTGGTATTGGCGAGGTACAGGCCGTGGATAGGTGTGCGGTGGTCAGGGATCTGGCGCGAGAAGTTGGTGGTGATGATGGGCTGGCCGGCGTCGTCTCGGAACACCCAGCGGCGGACCACCCAGTCCGGCTTGAACTCGGGGTTGATCTCTCGCAGGTGCGGCAGTGAGCGGGCTGCGGTGGTAGGGC